>JAFZWG010000029.1 GCA_017617395.1 Lachnospiraceae bacterium | reverse complement strand
TACGCTAGCTTTTAAAAAGCCTTTGTATCCTGAAATTTACTCGTTAAAGTTCGCTTCTGTTGCCAGAAACTTTACAAAGAATTTCAAGGTTGTTTCACTGTTCGGTTTTCAAGGTTCCGATCCCCTGCAACGCCTTATTTTCAAGGGCTTGCGATGGGGTTTCGCATCACCGCTAGAGGTGAGCGCGAAGTGAATTGTATCACAGGGGTGCTTCTCTGTCAACAGTTTTTTTCAAGAATTTCAAACTTTTTTTCAAGCGCCCCGAAGCACCCTGTTTTTACCATCAAAAATCAAGCCTCGTAGTCCATGCAGACACGGCTTGCGGTGAACGGACGAACCTTCGTCGTCGCTACCGCCACATGCTCCGGATGCACGGTATACCCGCTAAGCGAAGCCTCGTCAACAAACGTCGAGTCAAGCATCACGTCGCAGTTCGAGCTCGCGAGCGGATTCACGTTCACGCGAATCTCAAGAAGTCCGGGGATTTTGCCCTGCAGTCCCTCAAGCCCTTCCTTAATACCGCGCTTGATCTCTTCCTTCTGCTCCGCCGTGTACTCGTCCTTGAGCACCCACAAAATCACATGCTTTACCATACTTACCTCTCCTTTCATTTGCCGACAATCCGGCTGCGGAAGAACTCCGCCTGGTCGCGATTGGCCCTCTCGCCCTCCGCGAGTTTCATATTGACGTGGAACACGTGGCTGATCTCCGGCTTGTCCGGCGCACCGTAGATGCGGCACTCGGCCGTTCCGCCGCGCTCCGTGATCAGCTTCGCCATCGGTTCGCAGGCCTCGTACAGCGAGTCGCAATACGCGGAAAATACAAACGCCGGAGGATAGTCCGCCGTGATATGCTCCAATATCTTCGTGCGCGGATCGTCAAGCAGAGAAACGTCGCCGAAATAATCCGAGAAGATCCCCTCCTCTTTCACTTCCGCGGACGTCGGAAAGCTGTACAAACCGCACGCAAGCGAGACCGCGCGAAGCGTCACGTCCGCAGGAAGCTGCAGATCAAACAGCTTCGCATATTCTTTATTTGTAAGAATGCACGCCATCTGGCTCACGAGCTGCGCGCCCGCCGAGTCGCCGACCATGAAGACATTGTCCTTGTCGAGGCCGAAGCAGGCTGCATTTGCCGAAATCCATCGCAGGACGGCTGCGGCATCCTCAATCGGCGACGGAAAATGAAACTCCGGCGCCAGTCGATAGTTATAGTTCACGACCGCGAACCCGTACTTCGCCAGGTGCATGCAGTAAAAGCGGTACAATTCCTTGTCCCCGTAGAAAAATCCGCCGCCGTGAATGCTCACGATGACCGGCAGGCCCGGTGCGGGATTCTTCGGAAGATACAGATCGAGCAGGTTCCATGTGTCGTACGGTCCGTACGAGATATCTTTGAATTGCTCGATGCTCTTCGGCTCCGTAAGCCCCGCGTCGCGGATCGCGTCGCCGGTCGCCCAGGCCTTGCGCATGTCGAGCACTCTCTGCGGTGCAACGTTCGTTGTGTATTCCATTGGCAGCCTCCTGTCGTTATGATGGGTATCTATCATTATACGAAATCGGAAGGCAAAGTACAACTGTGATCGGGCAGAATTTTACTGCTCCTTAACAAGCGCCTGCGCACGCTCCAGCGCGGCGTCGATGTTCGCGCAGAAATTGTCCGCGCCGATCATCTTGTCAAAGCCGCCCTTGCGCATGACGCCCATCGGCTGCTCGTTGACATGCGACAGCAAGACGGTGATGCCCGCCTTCTGAAGATTGTTGCACAGGTTGGTCAGGTTACGAAGCGCCGTCGTGTCCATCGCGGGCACGTTGCGCATGCGGATGATGACGACCTTGTCCTTATCGCGGAGCGGGATGTCGACGAATTTGTCGGCCACGGCAAAGAACATCGGGCCGTTGATCTCGTAGACGCTGACGCCCTCGGGCACGGCCTTGAGTCCGTGAAGCTCATCCGACTGCTGCTCGTCCTCTGCGATGTACGTCCAGGTGCGCACCTCGGTCACGTCGGTCATTCTCTTTAAGAAGAGGAACGCCGCCAGCACCATGCCAACCTCGATTGCGACAACGAGGTCAAATGCAACCGTGAGCGCAAACGTGACGAACAACACCAAAATGTCGCTCTTCGGCGCCGTCTTGCAAATGTCGCGGAAGTGTCTCCACTCGCTCATGTTGTACGCGACCATGAACAGGATCGCCGCTATGACAGGCATCGGGATCAGCGCCGCATACGGCATCAAAACAACAAGGATCAGCAACAAAACCACGGCGTGAACCATGCCCGCGATAGGCGAACGGCCGCCGTTCTTGACGTTGGCCGCCGTGCGCGCGATGGCGCCGGTTGCGGGAATCCCGCCGAAAAATGCAGACGCAATATTGCCGGTACCCTGCGCGATCAACTCGGTGTTCGAGTTGTGGTGGCTGCCGATCATACCGTCGGACACAACGCAGGAAAGAAGCGACTCGATACCGGCGAGAATCGCGATGGTAAATGCGCTCGGCAACAGCTCGCGAACAAGCGAGAAGGAAAATGAAGGCGCGGTAAACTTCGGAAGACTTCTCGAGATCGTGTACAGATCGCCGATGGTGTTCACGTGAAGATGTGCGAATTTGACGACCACAACGCCTACAATGACCGCGATCAGCGAGCCCGGAATCTTCTTGCTGATCTTCGGCCACACGATCTGAATCGCAAGCGCCAGAAGACCGATCAGCAGTGCCTGATAGTTGAAGGTATCGATGTTCTTGACGACATTTGCCGCCTTATCCACGGTCTCGACATTTTCCACGCCCGCAGGATACGACAGCCCCAGGAAATCCTTCACCTGTCCGATGGCGATCGTGACCGCGATACCCGCGGTGAAACCCGTCGTGATGGTGTAAGGGATGTATTTGATGAGCGAACCGAACCGGAACAGACCCATCAGGATCAGCAGAATACCGGCCATGACCGTCGCAAGCGCGAGGCCCGAGACCCCATATCTGGCGACGATTCCCGCGACAATCGTGGCAAATGCAGCCGTCGGTCCGGAAATGTTGACCCGGCTTCCGCCCATCGCCGCAATGATGAAACCTGCCACGATCGCGGTGTACAGACCCTGCTCCGGGCTCACTCCCGACGCGATCGCCAGCGCGATCGACAGCGGCAATGCAATGATGGCAACAATAATGCCGGCCACGACATCCTTGATCGCCTGCTCCTTCGTGTAGCCCTTGAGGGCCGTAGTTATCTTCGGTTGAAATACTTTCATGAAACGACTCCTTATAGAATAGATGACAGGGGGACAGTCCCCAGTTGTCATCATCGACGCAGATGACAACTGG
>JAFZWG010000028.1 GCA_017617395.1 Lachnospiraceae bacterium | reverse complement strand
CTTCTGCGTTGAGTTCTATCTCCGCGGCAAGGACACCGATGTTTACAAGGCTGTTGAAGGTCTCAAGGTCGGCGATACCGTTGATGTTGAGGGTTACCTCTACTGGTACAACGGTGCTAACCCGCACGTAATCGGTGTAACGGTGAAGTAATCATTTTCCGAAATGAAATACGACATTTGCAGCGCTCCGGCTCCGGCCGGGGCGCTGTTTTCGTCTCTGCTCTCTTTACACTTCCTCTCTCCGGGCGTATAATAAGAAAAAGGCTCTGCGAAGCGATTCGGGGGATGTCTTCGCAAAGCACACAAGGAGAAATGTTATGATCACAATCGATATCAGCACCATCGACGAGCTACTGCAGTTCGTCAAGGCCCTCTCGGACCGCCACGGCGCCGAGACGCGCCTTTGGTACCGCGGTGAGGACAATTCCAGCCTCACGCTTGTTCCGTCCATCCAGCGAAGCGAAAAGCGCCTTGCGATGGAGCGCTTCCTCTCCAACGACTTCTACGTCCGCGCCATGCAGATATTCAACAATCCGCCGGAGAAGCACAACTATGCGCACTGGGTGGCTCTGATGCAGCACTACGGCCTGCCCACGCGAATTCTGGACTGGTCCCGGTCGCCTCTGGTGGCTGCATTTTTCGCGACGGAGACGTATCTCAGCTCGGACACCGACGGCTGTGTCTGGGTGCTCGTCCCCGACCGTTTCAACGAGATGGAGGGCTTCGGCCGATGCATCTACCCCATCGACGCCGACACTGCGCAGGAGATGCTTCTGCCGGCCTTCAAGCACCTGCACCACAACCCTGTCCTCGAGGACAAGATCCTAGCGTGTGCCTCGACTGACCGCAACCTGCGCATGTACACGCAGCAGTCCTGCTTTACGGTCCACAACTCTCTGCGCAAGCTCGAGGACATCTGCGACGAGCACATGCTCTACAAGATCATCATCCCGCGCGAGCACAAGCGCTACTTTATCGAGAGCCTCCGTGTTCTGGGTATCACGGAGGGCTTCATCTACCCCGACCTTGAGCACATCTGCCGCGACCTGCGGCGATTCTACGATCTGTAGGCTGACCAAACATCTTCGGAAAATGAAAGCGGCAGAAGCCCCGTAAGGCTCTGCCGCTGTTTTTCTCTTCTGTTTGCGAGAATCACTGTTTCTTATGGTATGCATAGAAGCATGCGTATTTTTCTTCACCGTTCCAGTAGATCTCAAACAACGTCTGATCATGATGCATCCACAGCGTAAAATAATAGCCGGGATGTTTCAAATCTTCAAACTGGATCACCCACGGATAGAGCGCCGGGTTTGCGTCCTCCCGTGCCTCCGGCGTGAAGGTCGCTTTGCCCGCAGGCATCACACCACTGTGATTGTCAACAACCTGCTGTTCGCCGACCATCATAAACTCCCAGCGACGCTCGATTCCATCCTTCTCGCAATCGAACTGGCTGCCTTCCACCTCGCCGTACTCCGCGATCCAGATGCCGCCGAGCGTCTCGAGGATGTCCTCGGGAACGACATACTTGAACGGATTGGTCGAATAGAAGCTGAGGTACTGCTCGAACATGCGCGTATACGTCGTATTCACGATGTACTGACCGTCGTAGACGGAGATACCGTCACCGTAGCCGATCGTTGTGTATTTGTCAATCTGCCATGCGTTGTAGCGGTCCTCGTAGTCCTTTTGGGAGCACTCATCCTCGTTCACATAGTAGTGAATCTCGCTTCCCGCAGAGGTCTGAACCTCCGAGCGAAGGAACTCAAACGCCGTGAACATCTTCGTGCCGTTCAGGAGATTGACGGAAGTCCAGCTCTGTCCCATGCCGTTGTACGTGCTCACGATCGTGTGGCACTTCGGCATGTACGTAAACGATCCGAATTCGCCGTACTCGCCGAGCACTTTTACGCCCTCGCCGTCATACATGCAGACGGTGACCGTGTCGACGTGCGAACCGCCCTCTGCCCACCACAGCTCGGGCGTCTCGTCCGAGTTGATAAAGCAAAGTCCGTAGTGAAGGTCCGTATCCCCGATGTACCAGCATTTTTCGTCCAGATACTCGGCAAATGCAAGCATCGCCTTGTTCGGCCGGTCGCACGTGTATTCGTCGATCTCCGGCAACGGTGAAGGCAGAGGCAACGGCGTGGGCGTTGCTGCTGCGGCCATCGTCGGTGTTGCCGTAGGCGTCGCAGTCGCCGCGGTCGTGGGCGTTGCAGTAGGCTCGGCAGTCGGCGTCGCCTCCGGCGTCACTTCCCCGGTCGGTGTCGCTTCCGGCGTCACTTCTCCGGTCGGCGTTGCCACCGGTGTTGCCTCCCCGGTCGGCGTCACATCGTTCGTCGTGTTCCCGGGCGTCGTCGTGTTTCTTCTTGTCGGCGTACCGCCGTCGCAAGCTGTCATGCCGATGACAAGCAATGCGCACAGCATCAGACAAATGCTCTTTCTCACTCTTGCTATCGTCTTCATTTTTCATCCCTCTTTTTTACACTAAACACAATGCATTTACGCGCTATCAATACTTCTCAAACAATTTGAAGATGTCGTCCTCGTAGACACCACCTGCCGTCGCTGTGCAGATAACGAAAATACCGTTGTCGTAAACGGTACGGTAGGCAAATACAAAGCGTACTCCCGCCGCTGACATGACAAGACAGTCGTAAGACTCTCCGGCGATCATGCGGTGGTCCGTCGACACCGACATCTGCACTCCGACCTTTCCAAACGAAAAGCCCATGTTTCCGTCTCCGAACATCTTGCGGAATTCGGTTTCAAGGTTTTCGACCTTCGTCTCTCCTTCACGCGTAAAGACGTAGCAGTACGACTTTCCGTCCTTCGCCAGAAGTGCGAACGGAACTTCATAGCCGTTCGTCTTTTTGATATTGGTCTGGTACGTATAGCTATCGGGAACCTCAACCTTGACCTTGGCCCACTTGTTTACATACGTGTTTCCCACCATCTCGCCGGGCGTGTATTTGCGGTTGTTGCGAATGATCAACACCGCCGCTACCACACCTACAACAACCACGATAATGATCAAAAGAACGATCAATGCCGCATTGCCCTGATTTTTCTGTCTCTTCATGAGATACCCCCTTACGTGTTATGCGGTCGCCCGCACGGTTTATTTACTGCGTTTCTTCAGCATGATGATCATGACGATCAGCACGATCAGAATCAATCCCCCGGGGATGCTGAGCATCCACCACTCAAACTCGAGCGAACCGTTCGAGGAGCTGCTCTTGCTGCTCTTGCTGCTCTTCTCCTTCGTTCCGTCGTCATCCTTGCCGTTGTCGTCCTTACCGTCGCCCTCCGGTGTCGGCGTGATGTCCTCCTTATCCGCAGGCGTTGGCGTAATCTCCGCGTCGGCCGGTGTCGGCGTAGGTGACGGCGTCGGTGTCACTTCCTCAGTCGGCGTTGCCTCCACAGTCGGCGTTGCCTCGGGTGTCGGAGTTTCTTCCGGTGTCGGTGTTGCGGTCGCGGTCGGCTCCGGTGTCGGCGTGCTCGTCGGCGTAGGTGACGGCGTGTTCGTCGGAGTCGGCTTCGGCGTCAGCTTCAGAATCTCGTCGTGCGTATAGAACGTCACGTAGAAGATCTCGGACTGAACGTAGGTGCCGCTGTTCTTCGAGAAGAGGACAAATCCCTTATCACCCGAGGTGTTGTACAAACCGTCGCTCTCGCCGTACTGAACGAGCGCGTAGTCAAGGTTCATCGGGATGGTGTCGCCTTCCATCTTCACGGTGTAATTCTCGGAATAATAATCCTGGGTGACCATCTCAATCTTCATGCCGGTGAAGTCAAGCTTCTTGGTGTTCACCTCGTAGATGCTCCTCTTCGGCTCCTTGACGATGATGATCTCCTTCAGAACTTCCTTGTACTCAACCTTGAATACGTTCGTATCCATGGTCTCGCCACCGGCAGAAACCTGACACATGTAGTAGGTTACACCGAGTCTGGCCGGAGGAACAAAGTTCCGCTCGGTCTGTTCACCGGCATAATAAACATTCATCGATGCAGGATCATTGCTCAGACCGCCAAGCCACCGATAGCTGATTTCGTAACCGTGACTCTCCGATGCCTCGCACTCGATGACGCCACCGTCATAGTAGAACACCTGATCCTGAATGTACTTGATGTACAAATCTCCACTTGCCTTTGCGCGCTCCGGCATCCAAGCAAGAAGCATTGCCAGACAGCAAAGGACGCTAACAAATCGCATCCCTCTCTTATTCATGTTTCTTTCCTCCCAATATCACATTGCATCTAACATGCAAATACAGAAATAATTATACCGTCATTGCACACGATAATCAACTGTTTCCACACAAAAAAGGTGACAAAGGGACAGGTCCCTTGTCACCTGATTGCTTCTTTGGTTGAGTTTTTGGTGACATGGGGACTGTCCCCATGTCACCTCTCACATATTACGCACAAAACCTCTGAAGGTTTTCACATTATCGCTTGCGAAGGATCTTTACCGTCCCGACAACAACTCCCGCAATCATCGCCGCAGGCACAAGAGCCAGAAGCCAGACCGCATAGTCGGAAAATGACTTCCCCTCTTCCTTCGAATCGTCCTCTCCGCTCGTATCATCACTCGGCGGGTTCGGATCGTAATGAACCTCATACGATCCCTTTCCTTCGTCTGTCACCGTCGGTGTCGGCTCCGTCACTTCCGCAGTCACTTCCGCGGTCGGTGTCGGTTCGCCGGCCGGTTTGGTAACTTCCGGCGTCGGGCTGGGCTCCGGTTCTTCGGTCAGCTCCGGCGTCAGGCTCGGTTCCGGCTCTCCGGTCGGCTCCGGCTCTTCTGTAAGCTCCGGTGTCGGTGTCACCTCGGGAGTCGGCGTATATGTCGGTTCCGGAGACGGTGTCGCCGTCGGCGCCTGTGTCGGTGCCTTGGTAGGAGCCTTCGTGGGTGCCTTGGTCGGTGCCGCAGTAGGCGCTTTCGTAGGAACTTTTGTAGGTGTCTTTGTAGGCACCGGTGTCGGCGGTTTCGTAGGCTCCGGCGTCGGCGAATTCTGCTGCGGCGGAGTGCCGCCGTCAGCGACAATCTTGAATGTCTTGGAGCACGAACCGGTGTAGTTTCCCTTGCCGGTGATGGTAAAGGACGCCGTTCCCGGACCGTTGTTGTTCTTGTAGGAAATCGTGTAGTCCCTATCTTTCTGTAATCCGATGCCGTTCACGCTAAGATCAAAGCTGAGCTCTATGGGCGACCCGTGATACGTCTGGTCGGGAATGCTGCCAAAGGAAAGGCCGCTCAAATCGGCGGCTTTCACCGTAACACTGTAATCAGCTGTCAGCGTTTGATTTCCGTATTTTACGGTGGCAGTCAGTTTCGCATCACCGATGCCGACGGCCACAAGGTTATTCCCCGAGATGGTCACGAACTTCGTGTTGTTCGATGCCCACGAGACGGAATACTTTGACGGATCAATTGTGGTCTGCTGCTGCGAAGCGCTGGTTTCTATCAACGACACCGTCGGCAATGCGGCTTGACCGCTAAATGAAATCGAGATGCCGGAATAGCCTCCAAGGCTCACAGATAACTTGGAGCTGGTGTCCTGAGTCTCCACCTCAACTGCCATGGTGCCATTGACTGCGGACGTCGATCCAGTACCGCTGTTACTGTATCCGAACTCCTGCACATAGTAGTCCCGGCCGTTGACAACAAAATGTGCTAATCCGACGCTGGTATAACCGGCTTGGAGCATGTTGCGTCGGTGCCCCTGCCCGCTGTAATTCTCTTTGTCTTCACGAAACGCGATAAATGCCGCCTCGTCCGAAGATTGCCCGCAAGCGATGTTTTCGCCATAGGACTGAATACCGTTGTAGGTAAGCGAAAAACAATCCTGCCCGTTGGGTCGCGTATGGGAAAACTTCACGGCTATCTCTGCCGCACGATGCATGGCAATCTTTTCAAGACCATAGTCGTAAGTAAGCTTCCCGAGGCCGGTCAACTGCACCTTCTCGGTATTCTTTTCGTTCCAATACCAGGCATCACTGCTCTGCCGGAAGTTATTGATCATATCCAGCACTTTTCGTGCTTCCGACTGTTTGTACGTTCCCGTCACGGAAACAGTGGCCACTGCAGCCGCCCCCTGAGTCGCAAAGGGCAATAAAACAAGCGCAGCCAGAAGAACCGCAAAAACTCTAACCCGCAACCGGACTGAAGTAAAGTTCCGCATAGCCGCACCTCCTTAAAACAATTTTTGCACTGTTCCATCGAAGACAACCACTTTAGAAAAGTATAACTGATTTGAAAAAGCATGACAAGTGAGGAACGCACATTTTTGAAACATGTGATCTATTCCTCACAGATTGTATGATTTGCCGTCATTCCAGTAATTACTTCATCAACTTTGCTTCCTAAAGAAAACAGAACCAACCCTAGATAGATTGGTTCCATTTGCCATTTCCTTTATTTCTTATGTGCATTCCCGTTCTTTCGAACAAGGTAAAGACATAAAAAGACAAGTGATATACCAAGACTCACTATAGCGCAAATCTGAAAGGCATTTGCCAAATAACGCCCCCACGGGCCTTCCCATGTAGGATTTGACAAAGCAACAAAGAACAGAATACCGTAAGCTAGAAGAAAGGCTCCAGTACAAGCTAAAGGAATAATCCATAAACGCTTTTTCATCAGACACATCCTCCAATTTGAAATTCTAAGTATATACCCTCAGTTAAACATAATTCTGCTTCTATAGACCATACACCTTGTCATGAATTGTCCTTAATAGTTATGGTGTCCCTTGGGTTTGTAATTGATCCGTGTTAGTGAAGTATTCTCATTAATATCATGCGGTGTTACCCCTGGTTCGCTTGATCCGGTTTTCTCAAGATCAATACCAACACTTTTGTATGCAGCCCATACCAGTTCAGAACAATACCAACTACTTGAGTCCTCAGAAGTATTTCTCCGAAATAGCACCAATGAATATTTCTTTCCAATCTGTTTTTCCAGAAAATTTCGAATACTCGACCAAAGACTATTTGTGAGTTGTTTAGAACGAAGAATCGTCACCCCTTTTTTATCGCAACGTGTATCATCTAACAACCCATAACACACTCCTTGTTCAATAGCTTCAATTAATTGGATTTGTGTTACAACATAAGGTCCTCTCGAATAATCATAAATGGTTTGCGTGATAAACTTGTGAACGACCGCAATATGGCCTGTATAACCTCCACCACCTCCAGCCTCATATATAATGTCACCATTATTCACACACCGAAGCAATAGATAGCGATCATACTTAGCCTCCGTCGATACTCGTCCGCCTGTGTTATAGTAGTATGCTGTTCCACCCCCGCTGGTGCTTGTGCTACTTTCGTTAACCGATCCAGCATCCAGAATACTGCCTGTAAAGATGTCATCTGAATCTACGATATACATCTCTACATCGAAACCTACCTTATGTGCAGCCAGATTAATACTGTTAGCACTAATATGAACTTCCTTGGCAATAATAAGCCCTCGAAAACTAACATTGTTCGCATTAATCTCCACAACACCATTTGGGGCATAAATCAAGCCATACAAATCAACTACATTAGCATTTATCTTTATATCTCCGTTTAGAGAAAGCATTCTTATCGCCCTCTCCGGAACATAGTTTTCCGTAAGAGATGCAGAGATTTTTAATTCTTCAGATGCGCCAATTAATTCGGCACATTTGACTATTCTTCCCGATATAGATGCATCCTTTTCCGAATAATCATTAACAAAAACATCTTCTCCCCCCATTTGGAGACTATCCGTATGGTATTCAAAATCTCGTGCCGAATCAAAAACCTCTTGAAAAAAGTTAAATGTATAAAAATCACAGCTTTCAGGAGTTACATATTTTACACCTTTTTTCGCCTCTATTCCAGTATTTGAAAAGAGCCCGCCGGAAACATCAAGCCTCGAACTTCTTATCGAAAGTGGCCTTACTGATGATTCAGATACTACAACAAGATTCCCATCACACGAGCCTACACTTTCTGTCTCCGTTACAAAAATAACATCGGATGCTCCAAAGCACACATTATGCACAAGCGACAACGCTATCGCAAACGCACACAAAAAACTTAGTAATCTTCGCATTACTGCCCACACTCCTTTTTTATAGCTCTATACTTCGAGGTGTTTTATGAGATATTTTCAACCAACCCGCAAAGCCCAAGATGGTCATCCTTCATTCACCCTCCCCCCCTTATTCTTTTTCTCACCTTCTACCTCTTTTTAATTTATTATGATAAACCGTACACGAAAGCACAACCATTTTTTGATGAACGACACCTTTTTTTGATGAACGACATGGTTTTCGGGATGACAAAGCATTTTTGCGCAAATATCACGAGGAAATTCCGCTGAAAATGAAGACTCCCGCCCCTCCACGGTCTATGCTTGGGGGTGTGCATGCCGCATGAGGGACGGGAGAGACATCCTGGAGGGGATGTTGGGGAAATGCAGTTATATCGCCTTTCCTCGGGTATTACCTGGAGGAGTGTTAAATCGCATTTTTCTTGATGTAGTCGACGAGCTCGTCAACCTGCGCGAAGGCCAGGGCGACAACCGTGTCCGCAGCGCCGTAGTAGATGGCGATACGGCCGGTCGATGCGTCCGAAAGTGTGGCGCAGGGGAAGCAGACGTTCGGCACGTCGCCGACACACTCGTACATGGTCTCGGGGTGAAGCAAAAACGGCTTGCAGCGGTAGAGAACCTTCCACGGCTCGTTGCGATCCAGGATCGCGCCGCCGATGGAATAGATCATGCCGTTGCAGGTAGTGCCGACACCGTGGAAAATGAGCAGCCATCCCTCATCGATCTCGATCGGGATCGGGCCTGCGCCGACCTTGGTCCATGCCCAGCCGGTCGGGCTCATTACGTGATGGTGGCAACCCCAGTGAACCATGTCCGGGCTCTCCGAGAGGAACATCTCGCCGAAGGGCGTATGGCCGTTGTCGGACGGACGTGAGAACATCATGTATTTGCCGTTGATCTTGCGCGGGAACAGCACACCGTTTCGATTATAGGGTAAGTATGCGTCCGGCAAGCGGTAAAACGTCTTAAAATCATACGAGTACGCAACGCCGATGGTCGGGCCGTAATGCTGCTCGAACGGACTGCACCACGTCACGTAGTAACGGTCCTCCAGGAAGCACACGCGCGGGTCGTAACCGTACGCGAGGCCGACGCACTCTCCGCTCTTCTCGCAGAAAAGCTTGAGAGGCTCATGCTCGATCTCCCAGTGGATCGCGTCATTGCTCTTTCCGAGGAAGAGCTGCTGCTCCATCACCTTGTTGTCGCTGCGGAACACGCCGACGAACGCGCCGTCCTTGGCGATTACCGCACTGTTAAAGATACTGTTCGCGGAAGGAATGTCGTGCCTTCCGACGATCGGATTGTTGTCATATCTCCAGATTGGGTCCGTGCATCCCGCCGGGCGATCCTGCCACGGAATGTTCGGAAGATTGGAACCAATAATCATCACGGTTCTCCTTTCAAAATGCGCCCTGTCGGCGCTGTCCATACCAGTCATTTTGAGTGTAGCATTTTCCGCAAGGCTCTGCTATAATGAGGATAATAAAAAAATCGTACGTTTCTATCATCGCACGATACGTCGAAAAATGCACCCACACCCCCCGCGGAGCATGTCCGCCCGCAGGAAGGAGTCCTTATGCCGCAATTGTTTGAATACATCGATACGCTCAATCAGCCCTACGAGGCTTTCTGGGTGGATTCGCACAACATCAACGACCCGACGAGGCCGCACTGGCACTACTACGTCGAGGTCATCTACATCGAGATCGGCGATCTGTACGTCGAGTGTGAGGAGCACAAGGAGACGCTCCGGCCCGGCGACTGCGCCATCTTCCACTCCAAAATGATCCATACGATGACCCCGGTCGACATGAACAACTATCGCTACGGCGTCATCAAATTCGACCTCTCCCGTCTCAACTCCTCGGGAAGCTTCTCTGCCCGACTTCGCTCGGTGACCGAGGCGGCCCGCCGCGCGCCCGAGATCCCCTACTTCATCCGCGCGGAGGCGCTTGAGGGAACGCCCGTGGGGCGCATCTTCAACACGTGCGTCACGGAGCTTGCGGAACGTAAATACGGCTACGATCTGGTGCTCCACTCGAACCTGTGCGAGCTCATGGTTACACTCGCGCGGTTGTGGCGCGAGGAGGGCCTGGACACGTCGCATTTTGCGGCTGGTGTGAGCAACGGCGCGGGCATCGAGTCCGTCACCGAGTACATCGACGAGCACTCCTCCGAGGCACTCTCCGTCGAGAAGCTCGCGAAACGCTGCGGCATGAGCTATTCGTATTTTGCGAAGAATTTCCGGCAGATGTACGGCCGCAGCTGCAAGGAGTACATCGAGTTCGTTCGCGTGAGCAAGGCAGAGGATCTTCTGCTGTTCACCGACTTCGACCTCACCTACATCAGCCAGGAGACCGGCTTCGCCGACTGCAGCCACCTGATCAAGGTCTTCCGCCGCTGGAAGGGAATCACGCCGAAGCAGTACAAACTCGCGCACGCACGGACAAAGTAACACCCGTTTAGCGAAACATGCCGAAACCAAAAACAAAAGGACTGAACTCGCACAGAGCTCAGTCCTTGTTTCATTTGCGTTTGTCAGTTAAATCCGCCGACTGCGATTACTCGACCGTGATCACAGCGCTGTCATAGATGAACTTAAGCGTCTTGTCGCACAGCGCAAGGTAGGAAAGATAATCCTCGCCGTACGAAGTCAGGAACTGGTTGTAGTCCGAAACGTTGTTCATCTCCATGTAGCCCTCAACGGCCTTCTTGAACTCCTCGTCCGTAAGCGTGATGTTCTCCGCCTCAGCTACGGCCTGAAGAAGCATGTACTGCTTTACGGAAGCCTCCGCGTGAAGCTTTGCCTGCTCCTTGAACTCCGTGTACGTGCCGTAAGCGCTGCCGTAGATCGAATTGAAGATGGTCTCCTCGGACTGACCGTACATCTGCGCATAGCTGCGGATCGAAGCCAGCGAAAGATCATAGAAATAGTCTACGTCCGCCTGATCGATGGAGCCGTACTGCGCGTTCGCAATCGCCTGATCGATGATGGAGTTCTTCGCAGTTGCCTCGGCCTTATCGTCAGCATTTGCCTGCAGCTCCTTGCGTGCATACTCGCGAAGCTCGGTTACATTTTTCGCAATCTGCGAAAAATACCGCAACACATACTCATCCGTAATTCCGTCCACCTTCTTGCCGACGTAGTTGATGCTTACCGTGAACACGGCAGCTGCGCCCGCAAGGTTGGGGTTGTTCGGGTACGACGACGGGAACGTCACGTTGATGTCCACCGTCTCGCCGACCTTCTTGCCGATCAGCGAGGACTCGAAGCCCGCGATAAACTTGTTCGAACCGATCACAAGGAAATAATCCTTTGCGGTACCGCCTTCAAATGCAACGCCCGCAATCTTGCCCGCGTAGTCGATGTTCAGCGCATCGCCTTCCTTGACAAGCGTGCCGTCGCGCGTCGGATCCTTCTCATAGTTGGCCTGAGTCTCCAGAAGGCCCTTGATCTCGTTGTCGATATCGGCCTCCGAAATCACCGTCTTCTTCTGCGTCGCCTTGATGCCCTTGTACTCGCCGAGCTTAATCTCGCCGCCGCAGCGATGATAGTAGGACGTCGGCGCCCCCGTGGGCGTCACCGTCGTATTGTTGTTGCTGCCGCCCTTGCATGCCGTGAGCACCGTAAACGCAGCAACCACCAGAATCGTCAAAATACAAACTTTCTTCATCATAACCTCCGAGCTGTCTTTCCGACAGCTACACCATTCTAACAAACCCCGCGAAAAATGTAAAGAAAAGATTGAAAAAGTTCACAAAACAAGCGGCAGGATTGCTCCCGCCGCCCGTTGGGTATCATTTTCGATTATAGAAAGGTCGGTCAGATTACAGGCCGATCTCCTCGTCCTTCTCGCGCTTCTTGATCATCACCGCTACGGTAACCGTTGCGATTCCGAGGATCAAAGCAAGCCAGAGAACGAACATCGTGTCCGCCGTCTTCGGCGAATCCGGGCTCGTCTGCTCCTCGCTGGACTGAGCGGGAAGAATCGTGAGCGCTACAGAAACCGGATCACCGTCTTCGAACGTCGCGGTAAACTCGTTTCTGCCTTCCGGAAGCGAATCCAGATACTCGGACGAAACCTCGATGATAACGCTGCCGTAGGTGATCTTAAGCCACTTAGCATCGATGTCCGCATTGTTGCGCAGGAACTTGCGGAAGCGCTCCTTCGTCAGCTCATCGTTCTTGGTTCTCTTGAAGGTGAAGACAAATCCCTTGCCCGATCCCTTCGTGTAGGTGAGCTCTGCAGGACCGACGTACTGGTATACGCCCTTCTCCTCTTCCTGCTTCTTCTCAACGGCTTTATACGTTGCCTTGTAGGTCGCGTTGTTGATCACATCGGAAATCTCCGGGGACCAGCCGCTGAACTCGTAGGTGTACTTCTCATCCTCTGTCTTCGTAGGATCCGCAGGCTTCGCAATATCAGCCGCCTTCGTACCGTATGTGTACTCAGTCGCAGCCTTGAGCTCCTTACCATCCTCATCGACAAATGTCACCGTGTATTTTGCGTCTGCATCCACATACGTCGCCGTATAGGTCGCGTCGCCGGTCACATCTGCAATCTCCGGCGTCCAGCCGCCGAATCCATACGTCTTCCCGGCCGTAGATTCCTTCATCGGGTTCGCAGGCTTCTTAATGTCAGCAGCCTTCGTACCATACTCGTAGGTTTCCTTCGAAAGCTCAGTCTTGCCATCCTCGTCGACAAATGTCACCGTATACTTGTTCAAAGTTCCCTCAAAGTACGCGGTAAATGTTGTATCACCGGTCAGCTCAGGAAGGTCTCCGGTCTTCGGATACTTATTTCCGTCCTGATCTTCCCAACCTGCAAACTCATACGTGTACTGCTTATCCTTTTCCTTCTCAGGCTCTTTCTCCAGAATAATCTCCGGCGTATCGCCTACAAGGTAATCATCCTCAGCGAGAACCTCCTCGCCGTTCTTGAACTCTACCTTGCAGATCTTGCGGATTGCTACGATATTGGCAATAGCACCGTCTGCGTCAACAATCGTCACAATCTTCGGAGCTACATCGCCTATCGAACTGTCGTATACGAAAGCATCAACCTTTCCGTCTTCCGGAAGTTTAATTCCGTGTGTCTCCGGAATGGTGATATCGCCTTCGGAATCGGTGCTGATAGCAATTCCACCCTCAGGAACCGTGATGTCAACCGTACTCATTTTAGAACCGAAAGCGATTTCATCTTCGGCGTGGATACCGCCAAAATCCTCAGGATACGCACCCGCATCCTCACCCGTTTCATCCGGGTCAATTACGATTGTAAGGTTGCCGTTAACCTCTAAGGAAGCAGCTCCGATACCATGTAAACCGGGGAAATCACTGTACGGACTAGGTTTTCCATTCAAAGTGATGGTAAGATCTCCTTCGATGATCAAACCGTACTCAGGGCAGAAAATACCAACAAACGCACTGTTGCTTTCAAGCGCCAGTCCTTCCTTCGGCGCAACGACTTTCAGCGGAGCAGACTCAAGGAACCAGATAATCGCGGGACAATCATCATTCGTCAAGGCAGGAGCCTCTGTGAACGTTATCGTCCACATTTCCTTGTTCTCGGTATCATCATATGCACAGGATACGCTGCCATCTCCAAGAACATCGTCCAAGTTCTCTTCGGTAACCTGAACATCACCGATGTAGATTTCGTATGCACGGATGAATTTTGCGGTAACAGTAACCGCACCTTCAGGCATTGTGAATGTTGTTCCATCTTCATTCTCAGTAACCGCAACAGACTCCTCGCCCTTGGTAACTTTGATTGAACCCGGAACATACACATAGCCATCTTCAGTTGTCTTAGTAAGACTTATGACTTCACCTGCCGCAAAATAGGCATCGCCGCTGTCAACAATCTTTACTTCGCCGTTAATGGTTTCAATAGTTACATGGTACTTAGTCACGAACACCGCCGTATACGACTGATTTCCTTCAACCTCCGGAAGGTCATCGCCCGGTACGAAAGTTTCCGTTCCATTGTTCCAGCCGACAAACTCATAGCGGAACCGATCATCAGTACTTGGCTTCACAGGGGTGCCATCGTATGTAGGACTATCGCCATACTTAACCGGGCCCTGCGTTGTATTCCCTTCAACCGTAAACGAGACCGTGTACTCTCTTGGTTTCTCGGAATACTGTGCAGTATACTCCTGTTCACCCGTTACCTCTGTTAATTCAGGGTCCCAACCAGTGAAGGTGAAGACTTTATCCACAGTCGGAGTTATTGTCGGTGTCGCGCCTTCGTAAACAGGCATCGTGCCATAATCAACTTCAGTTTTCTGCAGTTCTTCGCCATCCGCATTGACGAATGTGATCGTGAACGCTTTCGTTTCCGTCGAGAATACCGCCTTATAGGTAGCGTCAGCCGTTACTTTAACGATTTCAGGTGTCCAACCGTCGAACGCATACGTGTGTCCCTGATCCTCGGCCTTGGTAATAGCCGGGGTTACAATATTTGCCGGCTCTGTGTCCTTGCTATACAACTTCCCGGCATTCGGGATAGGATTCCCCTCATCATCTTCGAAGGCTACATAATACAGATAGATTGTCTCATCAGCTTCCTGCGGGATTCCATCCAAAGCGTCCGCTTCAGATATCTCTACCTTATAAACATTCTTGTTTTCGTTGTCACCTTTTTCAGTTCTATACTCTTTTGTTGTGAAGGTAACCGGCTGCTCGTCATTCGTGTGTGTTTGACCCTCAGTCTTTGTGCACTTATAAACTGCCTGGGCACCTGTCCAGCCGTCTATTTTATTACCTGCCCATTCGAAGTGGTCGAATTCCCAATCATGCGCTGCAGGAATTACTGTATCCGCTAAACTAATCTTGTGCTCAGCAGCACCGTCTGCATTGTTATAGTAATTGCCGCAAGTCTCGCAGTACCAGTAGTCAATGTTACCATCAGTTTCGCAGCCTGCGGGCTTCGCATCGGTTTTAACCAAATTCGGATGACCGGACGCAGTAAGTACCGTGAACCCGGGCATCGAAATGTCAGTTTCTTTGAAGAAATACACCCGCGCGGTCGCAGATAGTGTATTCCAATCATTGTTGGTCTCTCTGGGAAAATGCTCCCAAACGTTCTCCCTGGTTGTGTCGTACTTCACGTAATATGTATGCCGACCACCAACATACACAAGGTTATTTCCGCTTACAGTCCAGCTTCTCCATCCAGGTTGACCCTGGGTGCCTAAATAGATTATCGCGTTTTCATTACCGCTGGTATGATACAGCGTATAATCGCCGTTCTTTAAATTATACGTAGTATTCGAGTTTCCGGCAGAGACAGTCCATGCTGCAGTTTCATTTATCGATTTGATATACTTCTTTGTGGACGTAACTCCATCTATCATCAAATCACCGGATTCGATTGTAACAACAGAATCACTTACAGCATATCCGTTCGAATTGGTAGCAGGATAGCCATTAGAAAGAGCATGTCCCTCATCAAGCGCATTGGAAGATACAATCAATATCTTATCACCTGGCGAAATAGTATCAGTCAACACAAAGACTTTACCGGGAGTCGTATTATTATAATCCGGCACCCTTTGAGTGACAGTATACTCCACTGATTTACTCTCGTGGATCGGGCTATCATCAGCGCTTACAGTTCCCGTATATGTCCAGGTCGGAGCTTCCAAACAAGAACCCTCGGATACCGACGTAAGTTCTGTAGTCGCATTAACCCGGATAGGGTCTTGGTCGCATGTTGTACACGAATATGTAGCATATGCTTCTACATGAAGTTTTCCAAGGGACCACTCGGAAGTGAACACCATGTCATCATACTTGTAGGAGTGCTCGTGGACTTCCGTTTTCACAAAGATGAAAACATTTGCATCGTTCGGATTATTCGTCCCACTAAACCCACCGTTTTCGTAATGAAGATATCTTCTGCTTTCATGATTGGAATCGTAGGTTATATATAAATATCCCGGATCTTCGTTATACAACCAATTAAAGTGGCTGTACCCGTTGACAGCATTCGGACTATTTGTTACAGAAAGCGTGCTGGAGCCATAAGATCCGTAAACCTGAAGATAATACGTCTCAGTATTCGTCTCAGTTTTCACTTCATTTACTAACCGCATATAACCATCAACAATTACAGCTTTCCAAACAGATGCATTATCTACATCCGTCGGATTGATATAAACATCTTTGATGCCATCAGCCGCGGCATGCACTGTAGATATTTCTGTTGCAGTAGCAGTAGTTCCCGAATGCGACAACGCCATCGTTGCCTCGCCTGGGGTAGCACTGCTGACAATCAGGTATTCCCCATCTGCCGCCAGCGTGTTGGAGCGTACATAAACCGTTTTGGTTGCTTCCACTGCCACAGCCTTGTTCACCGGCTTAACGTACTCCGGCAGGCAGAGAACGACCATCGCGAGTGCCAATAGAACACTGACGAGTTTTCTTCCAACTCTCCTCATAAGATACCTCCGTTTTATTGTTACTTTACCCAAACGACGCATTATTTCATCTGCACATACTGCGTCATTATAATAATGTGTTTATTATATACAATATATTGTGTATATGCAAGAATAATGTTCTAGTTGGTGTGCTGCGAGCGAGTAAAAACTCATTTTGACGCGTTACATGTCGCTATTTGTGATTTTTTTGTGAAGATATCACACTTAAAGTGCCGTAGAGCGAACAAAAGCGACACGAAACCGTCCCGAGACGTTTCCGTGTCGCTTGCCAGATTCATTGATTTTATGCGGTACTACTCTTGTATACTACTCCTCGTCGACGGGCGCTTCGCTCTCGGCGGCTGCGGCAGCAGCATCGGCGGTGACGTCCGCCATGGTGACCTCATTCTGACGCTTGGTGATTACCTTGCGGATGCGGGCGAGGACAAATGCGGATACCAGATCGGTGAAGCCGCTGTAGATGAGACCGACGCCGATCCAGGTCCAGATCTTCTCGCCGTCGCCAACCCACTTCATCATCAGAAGAAAGCCGTAGATCATGCCGATCAGGGCGATGATCGCGTGCACCGGCCAGGTGCTGTGGTTAAGGCGCTTCATATCCCAGCTGTTCTGGAGCTTGACCGCTCCGCTGAAGAGGATCAAAAACGAAAGTGCCGTTGGCATGAATTCGACGACATTGTCGTGCTTGAGGAACAGCGAGACGCCGACCATCACTGCCGTGATGGCGATGGCGAGCACGTAGCGCTGCTCATCGGCGAGGGCTTCCTTCTTCAGGTAATCGATCAGGAAACAGATTCCGACTGCGATTGCCGCACCGGCAAGCACATAGCAGATCACGTCTCCGGTCGTGTCGGGTTTAAGCAAAACCACGACTCCGAGGCCGACGAGAACCGCCGAAATCAGAATGATGTCGATCTTCATGCGTTTGATAAAACTCATACTGCTACCCCCTCTACTCTTCTCTTATTGCAAAGCGTTAACCGCTGATGCACTGGTTCTTGCCGTTCTGCTTCGCGTTGTAAAGCATCTTGTCGGCAACGCGGAAGAACTCTTCCGCCGTCATCGTGTAGGAGCTCATCTGGAAGATACCGCAACTGAAGGTGATGCGCTTGTCCGTCCACTCGTACTTCGTCTCTCGGAACTCCTCGAGCGAGGTATTCATCATCTTGGTCGCATCCTTCACTTTGACATCGGGGAAGATTACGGCGAACTCCTCGCCGCCGTACCGGCAGACATAGTTGTTCTCGCCGCAGTTGCGCTGCAGAACCTTCGAGAGGTTCAGGATGACCTCGTCGCCGTTGTTGTGTCCGTACGTATCGTTCACCTTCTTGAAGTCGTCGATATCGATGACCGCAAGCGTCAGAGGCGCGTCATCGCGGTTGCGGACGAACGTATCCAGATAATCGTAAAATGCAGTGTGGTTGTAAAGGCTCGTCATCGGGTCGCGCTGCAGGCGGTTCGCAAGCTTCGTGTTGTCGTTCAAGTGACTGCGGATCGCGCCGTCGTTGTCGAGCACGTACTCCATCAGAATCTCATTGCAAAGGCAGCACAAAACGAACAAAAACATGCCTGTGCAGACGTTCACGACGTAGTTCTCGCCGCACGTCGGGAACAGCGGTGCCGTTCCGACATACTGTGCCAGTGTGACGCCGCAGATGACCTCCGTCACGCGGCACATCCATTTTCTGCCGTACACCGTGGAAAGCGCGATCGGAACCGTAAAGGAACCGTACAGAACACTCGATTCCGCGCAAACAAAGCAACCGACCGTACACAACACCCAGAGGTACAGAATCGTTGCCAGATCTTTCCATTTTGCCTCGATGTTCGGCGAATCCAAGATCTGCCACACGGCGATATACGATGCCGCAAAGATCAGTGTCGGAAAGAACACATACGTCTTCATGTAGGCAGCCTGATGAATACCCGCATACCGGGCATCCACGCGAATCAGCATGTAATACTGAATCACAAGGAAGACCAAGATGAGGGCCGTAACCATCAGCATGACAATCAGAAAATGCTTATGCAGTTTTGCATACCGATCTTCCACACCCAACTCCTTCTCAATACGCTAACGCAACACCCCTCTCCCGCTATAGATGCAACAGCGTCGTAGCGAGAGCAAAAAAGACTATCAAAGAAACCGCATCCACAATCGTCGTGATGAACGGGCTGGCCATGACCGCAGGGTCAAAGCCGAGCTTGCTGACCAAAAGCGGCAACGTGCAGCCAAGGAATTTGGCGGCGATTACCGTCATCATCAGCGTCAGACATACGACAATTGCAATCGGCACCGTAATCGGCTTCCCCATGATCCATTTGTCGACCAGGAAAATCTTTCCGAACGCGACCACGGCAAGGCTTCCGCCGCATAGAGCGGCAACGCGGATTTCCTTCCACAGGACGCGCATCACATCGGAAAATTCAATCTCACCGAGCGACAATGCGCGGATTACGGTTACACTTGCCTGACTGCCGGAGTTTCCGCCCGTGTCCATCAGCATCGGGATGAACAGCGTCAAAACAGCCTGCGTCGCCAGCGCGTCCTCGAACGATCCGATGATCATTCCGGTGAACGTCGCCGAAACCATGAGCAGTAACAGCCAGACAATTCTTGATTTGTATAACTCGAAAGGACTGGTTCGAAGATACGGCTTCTCCGTAGGGAGCATAGCGTTCATCTTCGCGAAGTCCTCTTCGGCCTCGTCCTGCATGACATCGATAGCGTCATCGACGGTTACAATACCGACCAGTCGGTTCTCGGCGTCCACAACCGGGAGCGCCAGGGCATCGTACTTACTGATGGTCGCCGCCACGTCCTCCTTATCCTCCAGCGTGTTCACGCTGATGACGTGGTCCTCCATGATGTCCGCAATCTTCGCATCGTGCGGCGCACACAGGAGATCCTTGACGGTGACCACGCCGATCAGATGGCTGTTGCGATCGGTCACGTAGCACGTGTAAATGGTCTCCTTGTCGATGGCAACCTTGCGGATCAGCGCGATCGCGTCGTCCACCGACATGTCCTGCTTCAAGCGCACAAACTCGGTGGTCATGATGCTTCCCGCACTGTCCTCGGGATACTTCAAAAGCTCATTGACCGTCTTGCGCGCCTCGGGCGTCACATTTTGCAAAATTCTCTTGACGACGTTGGCCGGCATCTCCTCAACGAGGTCGGCCGCATCATCCATGTACAGCTCTTCGAGGACGTTCCGCAACTCCAGATCACTGAACGATTCGATCAGAATCTGCTGCAGATCGCTGTCAAGCTCTACAAACACTTCCGCCGCAAGCTCTTTGGGCAGGATGCGGAACACGACCGCATACTGCTGCTTCGGCAGCTCATCGAACAACTCGGCGATATCCGCGGGCTCCGCCTCGCGCAACATCTGCCGCAGTGTCGCATATCTCTTTTCTTCCACGAGCGCAAGCGCCGCGTCGATATCCAGACCGCGCTCCTGCTCCTCTGTGTCTCCGGGCGCCGTCAACGTGCGCTCCGGCACTTCAGCCGCAACTTCCTCCGGAATCTCCGGCGTCTGCAGCTTCTCCGTCTCCTTTGTCTCCATGCCTTTCCTCCGCCTCAAACCGAATTCCCCCTCCGGGGTTTTGGCTTAAGCACGGAACCGTTCTTCGGGATCGTCCCGCCACTCCAGGCCGTTCGATGTCACGGAAGACTACTTTGCGCTCACCCAAGGCAACGCGCTCCGCTCTTCCGATACCGCGAACTGTGATTGTCTGATGAAGCAGCACGAGTGATAGCCCGTCGGGTTCGTGCCACTGCCACTGTCACCGTCCACAAGTACCTCCTTTCTGCATGCGCATGCGCCGCCTTAGTGTCCTTCAAAAAGAATCGAAAATGACGAAATCCCGGGGCATTTTCCTTCCATGTCCCGATTCTTGGTCACTTTATCACGTTAATACAATAATTATATCACCGCCGGAATCAAAAGTATATCGGATTTCCGGACGTTCGCCGAAAAATGCAGCAAAAAATTTTTAATCCGTCTGGGTCAGGGCAAGAATGGTAAATTTTTTGTCATTTTCGCCGTCTTTCATTGCAATTTTGATCTCATGGGGTGCCGAAGCCGTATCGTTTACCAGAAGATACGTGTTGCAATGGTCCCAACCGATGTCGCGCGGGTTGATCTCTTTAAACGGCTTTCCGTCCACCGTCACAACCGCGGTTCCGAACTCCGCGGAGCCCGAATCCTTGTACGTTAAGAAGAAGTTCCTGCACGTCGTCTTTACAACGAACGGAGCATCGCCCGATGCGTGCATCCAGTTCTGCGGGAACTGCGGCGTTCCCTCCGGGTCGAAGTCGACCTCGGCGTACTGCGGCGCGCGGTCCGTCTCCGTGAAGGATCCGGCATCGATCTGCATGCGGTCCGCCATGCTCTCCGCCGTCTCGCGCCGAACGGTGTAGCATTTTTCGTACGGGCGGCCGAGATAACCTTCCTTCGGCCACTCCGGCTCCTCATCCACGTGCGCGAGCGACTGCTCAAGCAGATGGTCGATGCAGTCCGCCATCACGCGGTGTCCGTCGTTCGTCGGATGATAGCAATCGTAGAAATACTGGCGTTTCGAGATCACGCGCCCTTCCGCATTCGGGAACTGCGGCGACACGGCGTCCTTCACGCTCACCATCGGCAGCGAATAGTAGCTTCCGATCGGAGCGAGCCGGTCCTGCAGATTCCAGTCGTTCATGAACACAGCGAACACCAGCAATACTGCCGGCATGTTCGGCTGATTGTAAGCTTTTGCGACAAGGCTTTCGAAGCACACGCCCTCCGTCTCGTCGCCCGCGTCGTTAACCGAGAACTCGATGAAGACGATGTCCGGTTCCATCGTGCCGTTTCTGAGCACATCGTGCTCGTAGCGGACCAGACCGAACTCCGAGGGCGTTCCGCCGACGCCGGCCTTGACAAAGTGAACCTTCTCCGGATCGGTGGCATAGGTGTTGCGGAAATGATCGAACACACGGTAGCAATAGCTCTCCGACTCGATCGGCTTCGCTCCCGCACCCTGCGTGATCGAACCTCCGATAAATGCAAGCGTGACATCCTCGCCCCGCTCCGCCTTCTCCATCGCGCGGCGCAGACGGTGCGTGTTGCCCATCGATGTGAGCGATCTCGCGATCATCTCGCGGTAGGCATCCGACGTAAAATCAACCGGCGGATCCAGCTGCGGCTCCGGCACCGTATAGCCGTCCTGCAGATAGAACACAACCGTAAGCTTCACCTTGACGTTGGGCTCGTTCGAGAAGAGGAAAAATGTTCCGAGAATATCATCCTCGTTCTTCCACTCAAACTCCTCGAGAGGAAACACTCTCTCCGCGCCGTCACAGCAGGTCTCCATCACCAGCCGCGTGCCCGCCTTGTAGCGGTCCGTGGTCGCGTAGTTATGCAGCTCGCACGTGATCGGAAGCTCGGCGTCTCCGTCGTCCGCACGCTCGGCCACGATGCCGATGCTGTGAACGATCTCGCGGAAGTCCGCGGTCTTCTGCAGGCGGTTTGCAAGCTCCTCCGGCAGCTCCGGGCAGATCAGACGAAGATTCGCTCCGACGCGGTTCTCGAGGAAGATCATCTCCGCGAAACGCTCGCCTTCCGGCTCCTTGCGGGAGGCATACAAAAGATCCTCCAGCATAAAATACACTTTTGCCCGCTGTTTGGTCGGGTCCTTCGGTGCAACAGGTCCTCTCATGGTTATCAACGACTCCTTGGTATTACTGACGGGATTTCCCCTAATATACTACACAGTGCATCAATTATACCATAGACCTCACGTCGATGCAAAGGAAAAAAGGGATTTTCCGCATAAAAATTCTCCTTTTGCAGCCGTTTCCGCCGTTTCGCCGCGGGGTTGACTTTCCGCCCCCGCGCGTAGTACACTAAAAGCCGCGGAAACGACAGTCCGCGAATTTCCCTAAGAAGGATTTTGAAATGAAAAATGCATTGAATCTTGTACGTATTGTTCTCCTTCTTTCGCTTGTTGCACTCCTGTGCGGCTGCAACGGCGGCAAGAATCAATCCAACGAAACCCCGACCGGCACAGAGGAAGTCTCTCCGACTCCGCTGCCCACGATCGTCATCGATCCGGATGCGCGCGCGGTCACGTTCGACCTCGAGAAGCAGCACCAGACGATCGACGGCTTCGGCGCCGGCTTTACCTGGTACTCGGAGCTGATCTTCGGTCTGAAGTCCTCGCAGGAGTGCATCGATCTTCTCTTCCGCGACGCCGGCTTTACGATCCTGCGCTTTAAGAACGAGCTCGGCTACTCCTCGGGCGCCATCGGCAAAGCGCGCATCGACAAGGAATACTACACCAACGCGCAAAAGTACGCGACCGAGCGAGGCGAGACGGTGAAGGTTCTGTACTCGAGCTGGTCTCCGCAGGCCACCTTAAAGAGCAACAAGCGCATCGAGGGCGGCGGCACGCTCGCCAAGGATGAAAACGGCAACTACGTCTACGACAAATTCGCCAAATGGTGGACCGACGCGGTCACGCTGTACCGCTCCCAGGGCATTCCGGTCGACTACGTGAGCATTCAGAACGAGTGTGATTTCGTGGCGAGCTACGACGGCTGCGAGTTCTCCGCAACCGAGACCGCGGAGCAGGCTTCCTATGCCGAGGCGTATCTCGCGACGTACCGCGCATTCCGCGATGAATTCGGCGCGGATGCTCCGCTCATGATCGCCCCGGAGACGATGACCGTCGACTCCCAGACGCTGAAGCGCTACATCCAGCCGATCCTCGACGCCGAGCCCGGCAGCATTTACGCCATCGCGCACCACCTCTACTTAGGCGGTGACTCGAGCGATGACCCGAACGAGTGCGCTCCGGATTCGTTCCTGATGAACTTCATGGGCGTGAAGAGCCTCGCCGCCAAGAACAACCTCTGCAAATGGCAGACCGAGTTCTACCGCGGCACCGCGCTTCAGACGGCCAACGTCATCAACAACTCGCTCACCTACGAGGACGCCAACGCCTACATCTTCTGGGGCGGCGTATGGCGCGCCGAGCAGGGCAACGACGGCATGGACAACGGCAACCTCATTATCGTCGGCAGCGAAACCGGCAAATGGCCGACCGAGAAGGGCTATCTTGCGACCGGCAACTACTATGCGATGCGGCATTTTTCGCAGTACATCCGCCCCGGCTACGTGCGCATCGACGCCGGCATCACCGGCGGAACGACCGTTCGCTCCAGCGCCTACGTAAGCCCCGACGGCAACACCGTCGTCATCGTTCTTCTAAACAACGACACGGCCGCCGCGAGAGTTCAGCTGCCGCTTGAGAACTTCGCCATCTCCCGCTCCGGCATTGTTCAGTCCGTCTTCACGAAGGGCTATACCGCGGACATGTGCTACCGCGACATGGGCCCTCTGGATGCCAACCGCATCGTCGCGCTCCCAGGCGAGAGCGTCACCACGATCGTGCTTGAGAAGTGATTCTTGCAAGGGGCTGTATTCCCGATTAAGACAACAAAAAAGCCGGCTTTTGGTAAACCCGAAGGCCGGCTTTTCTCATTTTTGTTTTCGCTTTATCATCTCCAGCGCATCAGATAGATCGTGCACATAAACTCGTGTCGTTTACGGTCGTACGAAAGCTTCAGCCGATACCCGTGCTCGCGCACGATGGCGTTCGCAATCGAGAGTCCCAGACCGCTTCCCGAGCCCGACGTGCGGCTCTCCTCGCCCATCTCCAGCGGTTCCAGCAGGTGCTTGACATTCTTTCCGTACGTAAGGCTCGCATGATTTATGAAGGAGAATGAGGTCTCATTACCGACCACCGTGATCGTGTCGCCCTCCGGAGCATACTTGATCGCATTGCCGATCAGGTTGTCCACAACGGTCTGCATCAGGTCCGGATCGCCGTGCATCATCGTGTCGCCGACTCTTTTGATCGTCAGTTTCTTCTGCTCCAAAAGCTCCCCGAGACGCTTCTCGGTATTCTCCACAAGCTTCATTCCGTAAAATCCGATGTTCCTGAGTTCCTCGCCGTCATGCCGGGCAAGCTCGAGGTTTTTGTCGATCAGGGTATTCAGACGAGCGACATTTTCCTGGATCTGCGCGGCATAGTACTCGCGCTTTTCGGTGTGCACATTTTCCGCGAGATTCTCGCCGAAGCCCTGCATGATCATAAGAGGCGTCTTCAGGTCATGCGCCATCGAGTCGATGAGCGACTTGTGGAACTGATTCTTCGCACGCAGCGAATAGAGCTTACGGTAGCGGATGAACGCAATCAGCGCGATCAAAAGTGCCAACGCGATGTAGTAAATCCGCAGGCGTGAGAAGACCTCTTCCTTCCGGTCGGCGATCATCCCCGTCACGTACGCATGCAGCACCATCTGGGTTTCATTCCCGTTCACATCCGTGAATATCTCACTGTACGCTACCGCCACATCGCCGGGGAAGAACGAGAACGGCTTGTCGACAAAATGATCGCCGATGATGAAGCTGTTCTGTACCAGCAGCAGACGGAAAGAAATCGGAACCTCGTAATCCTTTCTGGCATACCGGGAAGTGTAAAACACCGGATACCACGCTCCGACTCTCCCGGAGATCGGCTGCATCATGCTCATGAGATCATCTCGCGATTCCGCTTTCCAGTTCTCCGTATCCTCCGGAAAATACAACCGGTTCTGCGGCATGTTCTCCACGTATTCATAGGTCCTGCCGTCAAGATAATGCGTGCAGGAGATCACCTTCTCCTCGACTGCCAGGCCGTTTTCGTAGTAGATCGCGCGGACCTTTCCAGGCTGAAACTCATTCTTTGCAAGATAGCCGTCGAGCACCTCGAACGTCCATCCGGTGCGGTAATCGGTTCTCATCCAGGCCGTATCGCGGCTCATTTTCACGCCAAGCGTTTCGTCCCACACATTCCGGATGAGCTCCTTTTTGCAGCGAAGGATGGTATCCGTATTTTCCTTGATCTCATCTTCCCGGTCAGCGCCGTAGTAGACGGAAGAAGAATTTTCCCACTCGGTGATCGACGAATGTCTCTTGCCGTTATCACCGAAGATCACCAGGTATGCATTGAGGTCTCCGTATGTCTGCGGATTTGGTCCCCCGTTGTAGTAGCTGGCACACGTCCGCACGTCATCGTCGGTCAGAACTGTCGCCAGCGCCGTGAGCCGCTGGAGCTGATACTCAAGAAACACCTTCTGACTCGAGTCGGTCATATCGTGTGTTTTGGCCGTCTCTCGAAATGTCGAAAGCTCCGCCTCGTATCTTTGCAGCACCTCATAGTTGCGATACTCCATCCACTCGTCGTACACGTTCTGCCCGCATTTGTTGGTGATGAACAGACACAAAATCACCCAGAGCAGCACGTATCCCGCGATATACCGAACGATGTGGTACTTCTTCCCGAAGAACAGATTCTTAATGAATCCCCCGATTTTTTTCATCCCCGTTCCCCTTTCTGCGCTTTACTCCACGATCTTGTAGCCCTTGGTAAATACTGTCTTAATCTGCCGGCCGGCATCCCCCAAACTCTTGCGAAGCTTTTTCACGTGGTTATCCACAACACGGTCATTTCCGAAATAGTCCATCCCCCAGGCGCGGTCTAAAAGGTTGTCCCGCGAGAACGTCCAGCCCGGTCTCTCCATGAGGATCGTCAGAATCGCCAGCTCCTTCGGCGGCAGCTCCACCGTCTCGCCGAACACCCGCACCGTCAGCGCCCGCTTGTGGATCTCGATGTTTCCGCACCGCATCACATCGTCGAGCACCGCCCCCTTCGCGCGCCGGATCTGCGCGTTGACCTTCGCCAGCAGCTCCGCCAGCGAAAACGGCTTGCACACATAGTCGTCGCACCCGAGCTCGTAGCCGTACAAACGGTCCTCCTCGCCGGTTCTCGCGGTCATGAAGATCACCGGAACGTCCATTGTGCGGCGGATTCGCACCATCAAATCGAAGCCGCTCATGGCGGGCAGCATCACATCGAGAAGGATCAGGTCATAGACATTCTCCTCAATCTTCTCCATGCCCTCGGAGCCGGTCGTCGCCACGTCCATGTCGTACTCCGGGGCCTTCCCCGAAAAGAAATCCAGGATTCCCTCGCGGATCTTCGGATCGTCCTCCACCATCAGAATTCGACTCCTCATGTTCGTCTCCTCTCATCTCTTGCTGATCGTATCATACCATACACTTATATCGTTTTTATGCCTTTTTTGACATTTTTCGACATATTTTGCATGTTTGTGCAGAAAATGCTTCGAAAAGCAGCTCACAAAAAACCGGGAAGCCGCTGCGGACTCCCCGGTTGATCGTGTTGTCGTGTTGTCTTAATCGGTCTTCCCGAACTGCGATCACTCGCCGTAGCCGATGGCAAGGATCGTGAACTCCTTGTCCTTCGCACCGTCCGCCATGCGCACCGTGAGCGTATGCTCCGCAGCCTCAGCCTCGTTCACTAAAACGAGCGTGTACGGGTTGTTCCAGCCGCCGCCATCATGTCCGTCCACGGTCTTTACAACCTTGCCGTCCACGAGGATCTCAACCTTGCCAAACGTCTGGCTCGAGGACTTCTTGTACACCAGAAGAAGCGAGCGGCACGTCACTTTCATTGTGAACGGATCTGCGCTGTCGGTCGCTGCGTGCTTCCAGTTGTTCGGGAACGTGTTGGTCGTCTCGTAGCGAACGGCGAAGACTCCCTTGTCGGTGCTCGCGAAGCCGCCTGCATTTACCGCCACGCCCGCCTTCGCGGCTTCCTCCGCGCTCGCGGCATCCACCAGCGTCACCTTGTCGAAAGCATCGCTAAGCTTCGGCGCCTTCGGCATCTCGTTGGCCGTCTCGGCCTCCTCCGCGTCGATCGCCGCGAGAAGGTTCATCAGACAGTCGCGCATGATCTTGTGACCGTATGCGGTCGGATGATACGCGTCGTTAAAGTACGTCGCGTCCTTCAGGGATCCGTCGTTTAAGCGAGGCACAACCGCATTCTTCACACTCACCATCGGAAGGTCGTAGTAATCGCCGATCGGCTTGAGGCGGTCCTGCAGGTTCCACTTCGATTGGAATACGCTGAAGAGCAAAATGATCGCCGGGTCGCTCTCCGACTGCATCGCGCGGCGTACCAGACCCTCGTAGGTCTGTCCGTTCGTCGGGTCGTCCGCGTCGTTCACTGCGAACTCGATGATCAGAAGATCCGGCTCGCGGCCTCCATTTTTCGTAATGACGTCACGCTCGTAACGAACCGCGCCGAGCGTCGACGGCGTTCCCGAGAGGCCCGCATTCAGAAAATGCACGTTCGCTCCGCCGTCCTTGCCGTACACCTTCGCAAACTCCGTTGCGAACGACGATGCGTAGCAGTTCTTGTAGTTGGCTGCGCCCTCGCCCTCCGTGATGGAGCCGCCGATCGTGACGATGTAGACATCCTCGCCGTTTCTCGCCTTCTCGATCACGCGCTTAATGCGCGCATTGTTTCCGGTGCTCATCAACGAGTCCGCAATCATATTGTTGTACCAGATCTCCTTCTCCGAAAGCGCCGGCGTCGGTGTCGCAGGCACCTCGGTAGGCGTCGGAGTTGCCTCCTGCGTAGGCGTGACCGCCTCGGTCGGCTCCGTCTTGTTTTCCTTGCCGCCGCACGCCGTCAGCACTGCCGCAAGCAGCGCGACGCACAGCAACATCCATACTCTCTGCGTGTGTTTTTTCATGGTTTCGTCCTTTCTTTTGCTCATCCGAGCAGATGTATCACCCAGGTCGCCAGCCCCGCTGCCGCGCAGGATGCCAGCGACACAACCACTAATCCTCTGCCGCGGTATGCCAAAACCGCCGCTGCCAGAAGGCCCACGGCCGCCACCGCCATCGACCCCGTCGCATACAATGCCGCCGGCAGCGTCATCGCCGTCAGCACCGCGTAGGGCACGTAGTATAAAAACGAGCGGAAGAACCGGTTCCGCACTTTTCTTCGAAACACCGTGAACGGGATTGCTCTGACCAAGTACGTCACGAGCATCATCACAAGTGCGCACACGAAAAATCTACTCACGGCACGCACCTCCCTCTTCCGCGGTCTCCCGCGCTCCGTCCTCGACCGGGAACAGCCATGCACCGACAGCCGCCGCAACAACGGCGCTCACGATGATGGCAAATCCAACCGACACCTCCGACAGCACGGGCGCGTAGTACATCAGGCAGCTGACAGCCGCCGCAACCGCCGCCACGAAGAGCACCTTCCTGCTCTCCTTCGCGGCCGGTACCACAATCGCGATAAACATGCCGTAGATGGCCAGCGTCATCACGTTCGTCACCGCCTTCGGAAGCACGTCGCCGAGCACCGCTCCGCCGAGCGTTCCGAGCGTCCAGCCCGCGTACGGCAATGTCATCAATCCGACGAAATACGGCGTCGTCACCGGCGTTCTGCGCGATGCCGCCACACCGTAGATCTCATCCGTGATGCCGAATCCGAGGAGCATCCGCCTGGGCCCCGACACGTCCTCGGACACATTTTGCGAGAGCGAAATGCCCATGAGGGAGTAGCGCAGGTTGATGATGAACTGCGACAACGCCAGCTCAAAGACCGAACCGCCCGCAGCGATTGTCTTGACGCCCGCAATCTGCCCCGCACTCGTTAAGTTGGTCATCGAGATCAGCACCGTCTCCCACCACCGGAAGCCTAGCGTCGCGCCAAGGATGCCGAACGTAAACGACACGAAGAAATACCCGCAAGCGATCGGGAATCCGTGCCGAAGGCCCTCGCCCCACTCGCTTTTGCGGGAAACCGTATTCGATTGTTCTCCGCTATTCTCGCTCATCCAAGTCTCCCTGCAAACGTACGCTTTCGTAACAAAGCAACGAGGCTGCCTGGGCAACCCCGTTGCGGTTTTGATCGTTTTGATTTCTTTTTTGGAAAAGGCTCCTACAACAGCGTCACGCCGCGCGATGCCGCGTACTCCACTGCCTCCTTCGGCCATACGGACACCTGAACCTCGCCGATGTGCGCCTTGCGCAGGAAGAACATGCAGATGCGCGACTGGCCGATTCCGCCGCCGACCGTGTACGGAAGCTTACCCTCCAGAAGTGCCTTGTGGAAATCAAGCTCCGCGCGCTCCGGGCAGCCGGCCTTCGCAAGCTGGCTCACCAGGGACACCTCATCGACACGGATGCCCATCGAGGACAGCTCAAGAGCAATGTCGTCCACCGGATAGTAAACCATGATATCACCGTTGAGTTCCCAGTCATCGTAGTCCGGCGCACGTCCGTCGTGCTTCTCGCCGTTCGTGAGCAGGTCGCCGATCTTCATGATGAAAACCGCACCGTACTCCTTCGCCGCAAGGTACTCTCTCTCCTTCACGTTCTTGTCCGGGTAACGGTCAAGAAGCTCCTGCGAGGTGATGAACGTGATCTCCTCGGGGAGAATACACTGTACGTAATCGTACTGGTTGGCGATGTATTTCTCAGTCACGCGAAGCGCCTCGTACACGTCCTTGACGGTCTTTTTGAGTGTCTCGACGGTGCGCTGCTCCTTCGTGATCACTTTCTCCCAGTCCCACTGATCGACGAAGATCGAGTGGATGTTGTCGGTATCCTCATCCCTGCGAATGGCGTTCATGTCGGTGTACAGACCTTCGCCGGCGCGGAAGCCGTAACGCGCGAGCGCCATGCGCTTCCATTTGGCGAGCGAATGCACGATCTCCACCGGGCTGTCGCCGTTCTCCTTGACACCGAACACAACCGGGCGCTCCACGCCGTTGAGGTTATCGTTGAGGCCGGACTCCGGCGTCACGAACAACGGTGCCGTCACGCGGTGCAGATTAAGCTGCGTCGCAAGCTCCCTCTGAAAGAAGTCCTTGACCTTCTTGATTGCGATCTGTGTCTCGCGGGTTGAGAGGGCTGCCTGATAGCCCTCGGGGATAAAACATTTCTCCATCGTATTCACCTTGCTTTCCGCGCCGCAACGGCGCGTCTTATGTCAATGGTACAGCTTCTTGGTCTCGTATACGGGCTCGCTCGTAAGATGCATTCCGAGTTTGCGGAACACGCCCTCGTCGACTGCCGAGAGGATTACGGTGCTGTGAACCTCGCAGTCGCGAAGGTTCTCAAGTTGCTGCATCGCAAGCTCCGCGTTGTTGTCCGACGTAGCGCAGACGGACAGTGCGATCAATACCTCGTCCGTGTGCAGTCTCGGGTTGCGGTTTCCGAGGTGATTGATCTTGAGGTCCTGGATCGGCTCGATCAACGTCGGGGACAACAGCTCCTTCGCATCATCGATGCCCGCGAGCGTCTTCAGCGCGTTCAGAAGTGCCGCCGAAGATGCACCCAGAAGGTTCGAGGTCTTACCGGTGATCACGGTGCCGTCATTCAACTCGATCGCCACGGCCGGTGCGCCGCCGGTCTCCTCCGACTTGCGCTTCGCCGCATCGACTACGGCACGATCGGACGGGCTGATTCCCGCCTTTTCCATCAACAGTTCGATCTTGCCCTCGGCCTCCGCCGTGGCTCTCGCCTTACGGCGGTCGCACATGGTCGCATAGTAGCGGCGGATGATCTCGTCGCGGGATGCCGCGCGCGTTGCCTCGTCATCCACAATGCAGTAGCCCGCCATATTGACGCCCATGTCGGTCGGCGACTTGTACGGGGACTTGCCGTAGATGCGCTCGAACATCGCGTTCAGCACGGGGAAGATCTCCACGTCACGGTTATAGTTGACCGTCGTCACACCATATGCCTCCAGGTGGAACGGGTCGATCATATTCACATCATTCAGGTCCGCCGTCGCAGCCTCGTATGCGAGGTTGACCGGATGCGTCAGCGGGAGGTTCCAGATCGGGAACGTCTCGAACTTCGCATATCCGGCGCGCACGCCGCGGATGTTCTCATGGTACAGCTGCGAGAGGCACGTTGCCATCTTGCCGCTGCCTGGACCGGGCGCCGTCACGACGACGAGCGGTCTCGTGGTCTCGATATATTCGTTGCGGCCGAGGCCGTCTTCGCTTACGATCTTGGAAACGTTGGTCGGATAGCCGTCGATCTTGTAATGGCGGTACACCTTGAGGCCAAGGCCCTCGAGTTTCTTCTTGTACGCAAGCACGACGCTCTGCTCCACGAACTGCGTGAGCACGACGCTGCCGACATACATTCCGTAGCCGCGGAACGCGTCGATCAGACGAAGCACGTCGAGATCGTAGGTGATACTGAGGTCCGCGCGCACCTTGTTGTTGACGATGTCGTTGGCGTTGATCGCAATCACGATCTCCGCGTCGTCCTTGATCTGTGCGAGCATCCGGATCTTACTGTCCGGATGGAACCCCGGCAGTACGCGGGACGCATGAAAATCGTCGAACAGCTTGCCGCCGAACTCCAGATAGAGCTTGCCGCCGAATTGTCCGATGCGCTCCTTGATTCTCGTGGACTGCATCTCCAGGTATTTGTCGTTGTCAAATCCATACCGCTTCATTTTCCAAAGCCTCCCTTACCGAATCACCTTTGTTGCGTTGTTATTTCATTCCGTTTTCGCGGGAATCGACTGCGTCGCCGTATTTGCTCTGGTCCTCGAGGAGGAACTCCTCAATCTCCGACCGAAGCTGGATCACGGTATCGACGATGCACGGCTCAAAATGCCGTCCCCGCTCCAGATACAGCTCATGCAAAACCTCGTCGAGGTCCATGCTCTTTTTGTAAACACGCTCCGAGAGCATCGCATCGAGCGTGTCCGCGATGGCCATAATTCTCGCGGACAGCGGGATTGCGGTTCCCTTGAGACCGTTCGGATAGCCGGTGCCGTCCCAGCGCTCGTGGTGGCTTAAGGTAATCTCCTGCGCACACTTTAGAAGCCGCTTGTCGGTCAGTCCGGAGAGGTTCTCCGTCACCAGACGGTAGCCCTCCTTGGTATGGTTTTTGATGATCTCGTACTCGTTCTCCGTAAGTTCCCCCTCCTTGAGGAGAATCGAGTCACGTATGGCAATCTTGCCGACGTCGTGAAGCGGCGCCGCCGTCTCCATATAGGCGATGGAGCGGGCGGACAGCTCCGACTGGTAATATCCGTGATTGTACATGCCCATGGCGATCATTTTCACATAGGCCTGCGTGCGGCGCACGTGATGGCCGGTGTCCTCGTCGCGGAACTCGAGGAAGTTCGCGAAACCGGTGATCAGCTGCGACTGCATGTCCTTCATCTGCAGGTTGTTCTTGTGGAGCAGGTCAAGACTCGACTCGGTCTTGCCGACCAACGCGATCAACACGATCGTGAGCAGGATGTACTCCCACGTCAGGCTGAAGCCGAACACGCTGATCCACTCGCGCTCCGTCAGGAAATCATATGCCTCAGAAACTTCGTTGTGCGCCCTCAGAAACAGCGATGCCATCATGATGGCGTAACACATCGCCGTGATGTGCAGCGTGAACCGTCTGCGGTAATACAGGCACGACAGCGCCGGCATCAGCGCGTAGCTGATGTAGAGCAAAATGCCCTCTTTCGTCGCCATGTAGCAGATGCCTGTATGCATGCCGAGGATCAGCACGTATTTGATGAGCCACTGCGCGCGCATGGAGCGCTGCACCACCCGGCACAAAATGTACAGGATGAACACGATGCCGGTGAAAATGACGCTCTCCAGGTAGGAGAACTCATTGTTCAGCCCGACCGCTTTCAAAAGAGCCACAAGCGGTCCGACGAACAAAAGCACCATCGCGCACCGGATCAGAATGTTGTTGATCTCGGTCTCGTTGCTCAGATAGTAAGCGCTTTCGTGTTTCAAAAGGCACCTCCGTCGGGAACTGTTTCTTACTGGTTGTATTTCTCCGTCTGGGACTTCACCCAGGAGTCGTCGTCGAAATAGTTGATCCGCATTGCCGCCTTCACCTCATCGAGCGTCTGCGCGGCCGTCTTGCGGGCCTCAATACTGCCCTTGCGGAGGATCTCCAAAACCTCGGGAATCTTCTTCTGCAGCTCGCTGCGTCTCGCGCGGATCGGCGCAAGCTCCTCATCGAGCACGGCACACAGGAAACGCTTGATCTTCACGTCGCCGAGGCCGCCTCTTCTGTAGTGGTCCTTCAGTTCCTCAAGGTTGTTATAGTCCGGGAGGTATTTCGCAAAATGCTCGGGCTTACAAAATGCATCCAGGTACGTAAATACCGTGTTGCCCTCCACCGTGCCCGGGTCGGACACCTTGATGTGGTTGGGATCGGTATACATGTTCATGACTTTCTGCTTCACGTCCTCGGCGCTGTCCGCAAGATAAATGCAGTTGCCGAGCGACTTGCTCATCTTCGCCTTGCCGTCGGTACCGGGAAGACGCTTGCATGTCTCGTTGTCCGGCACAACCGCCACGGGCTCAACCAGAACATCGCCGTAGATGGAGTTGAATTTGCGGACGATCTCGCGTGCCTGCTCAAGCATCGGCAGCTGGTCCTCGCCGACCGGAACGGTCGTCGCCTTGAACGCCGTGATGTCCGACGTCTGGCTCACGGGATACGTGAAAAATCCTGCCGGAATACTCTCCTCAAATCCTCTCATGACGATCTCGTTCTTGACCGTCGGATTTCTGTGGAGTCTCGCCACCGTGACGAGGTTCATGTAATAAAACGTCAGCTCCGTCAATTCCGGAATCTGCGACTGAATAAAAATCGTGCATTTGTCGGGATCAAGTCCCGCCGAGAGATAGTCAAGCGCGACCTCGATGATGTTCTCGCGCACCTTTTCGGGATGCTCCGCATTGTCCGTCAACGCCTGTGCGTCGGCGATCATGATAAAAATCTTATCAAACTCACCGGAATCCTGAAGCTCTACGCGGCGCCGCAGAGACCCCACATAATGTCCCACATGAAGTCTTCCGGTCGGCCGGTCTCCCGTCAAAATGATCTTGCCCATAACAGTCCTCCTAAGTTGTCCCTTACACAACTAAATTATGATACCAATTTCGCGCCCGAAAGTCAATCGGCTAACGGGCGCGAAAATGTATAAATTCCACTTCTGTTTTTGTGCAAGCATGACAAGGGGACCGGCCCCCGGTCATCTTGTCAATCCATTTTCTTAGCGACGGAAAGCGCGAGCTCCATCATCTCCGTGAAGGAGGTCTGGCGCGCCTCGGCGGGAAGGTTCTCGCCCGTCACAAGGTGGTCGGAGATCGTGCAGATTGCGAGGGCGCGCTTGCCGGCGCGGGCCGCGTTCATGAAGAGGCCTGCGGCCTCCATCTCGACCGCGAGGACACCCATTTTCCCCCAGGCCGCGAGCGGCTGCTCGGCGTCCGTAAACGCCGCCGGGTCACCGTAGAAGCGGTCGCTCGAGACGATGTTGCCGACATGGTAGTTGAGGTTTAATTCCTTCGCCGATTCTACTGCAGTAGAAAGCAGCGTATAGTCGCTGATTGCGGAAAATGTACCCGGCAGGTTGAACTGCCCGACATAGTTGCTGTCATAGCATGCGCCCTGTGCGATCACGATGTCGCGCACCTTTACCTTGGGGCTGTACGCACCTGCGGAACCGATGCGGATGATGTTCTCCACGCCGAAGAAATTATAAAGCTCGTAGCTGTAGATTCCGATGGACGGAATGCCCATGCCGCTCGCCATCACGCTCACGCGGACGCCGTCGTACGTGCCCGTGTAACCCTGAATGCCGCGCACGTTGTTCACCAAAACCGCATCTTTAAGAAACGTTTCGGCGATAAACTTCGCCCGGAGCGGATCGCCCGGCATCAGAACCGTCTTCGCAAAATCCTTCGGCTCGCACGCGATGTGCGGTGTCGGATAATTCTTTCCCATCGTAAATACCTCCTTTTGTCCGGTTTTCTTAACGATTCAAAACTCTGCTGCTCTCCCGCATCAGGAGAAGAAGCTTAAGTCGGAATGCTTGTTGACGTTGAGCATGGATTTGACCTCGCTCACGACGCGGCTCGTTCCGAGGCGCGAAGCGCCGAGCTCCAGAAACTTCTCCGCATCCTCGATGGAGCGGATCCCGCCGGCCGCCTTGACCTTCTTGCCCTTGCAGTGAAGCGCCATGAGCTCCACATCGTGGAACGTCGCGCCGCCCCCGGCAAATCCCGTCGACGTCTTGATGTAGTCCGCGTCCGAACGCGCGACCACGTCGCACATCGCAATCTTCTCAACCTCGGTCAGCTTGCATGTCTCGATGATGACCTTCAAAAGCTTGCCCGCGCACGACTTCTTGACCGCGTTGATCTCTGCCAGAATGTCGTCGTAGCGGCCTTCCTTGACCATGCCGAGGTTGATCACCATATCAATCTCGTCCGCACCGTTTCGAACCGCATCCGCGGCCTCGGCGCATTTGACGGTCGACGTCTGGTAGCCGTTCGGGAAACCGATTACGGTGCACACACAAACCTTGCCCTTCACATACTTCGCTGCCTTCTGCACAAAGCACGGCGGGATGCACACGCTCGCCGTGTGAAAGCGGATGCCGTCGTCACAGATCGCGCGAATCTCCTCCCACGTCGCCGTCGTCGCCAGCAGCGTGTGGTCCACCTTGTTGAGCAAATCCTGAATCTCCATTCGTTTTTCTCCTCTCATTTTACAGCGCAAAATGCACTGGTAATCTCATCTTCCGCCCGCATCGATCAAAGCGTCAGGCCCCGCAAAAATGCGGCGATCTCCTCCGCGGCCTTTTGGTGCGTCACTGCGCTCGGATGCCAGTCGACAACCACGCCGTCGCGCTCCATGTCCTGAAGCGTCAGCCGCACTGTCGCCACGCGCGCATCGCGTGTCTCCTCCTTAAACTCCTCCGCGGCCGTCTCCATCGCGCCGCACAGGCGCGTATCCATCGTGCCGAGCGCGCACACGAGGTACGCCTGCGGATTGCACGCCCGAACCGTCGACAGGAAAACCTTGTAAGCGCTAATATATTCGCGCGCTCTCCCCGGATCCTCGCCGCAATAGCTCGCGTCGTTCGTCCCCAGGTTGATCACCACGATATCCGGCGTAAACTTCGAAAAATCCCATGCGACCTCCGACGGCTTCTCCCTGCCGGCAAATGCCCCGTACGAGTCACCCATCGTCCCGTAGATCGGCGGCACGACACACTCCGGACGGATGCGTCCGGTCTCCGTGTAGCCCGAGATGATGCCGTAGCCGCTGAAGGACACCAGACTGTAGTCCGCCGAAAGCAGCTGCGCCGCGCGGTAGGCATACCCTTTGGTCGCATCCTCGTTGGTCGTCTTGTAGATGTCGTTGATCGTTCCGTCCACTCCGTAGCCGCACGTGATGGAATCGCCGACGAACTCGATGGCGAGCTTCGCAGCGGGTGTCGGCTCCGGAACACCGTCGCATTCGACACTCACGATTCCGAGTGTCGAGTCCGCGCTCTCGGAGAGCTTCAAAACCCGGACCACATGCTCTGCCGGGGCACCGGAGAAGCCGCACGCGAAGTTATTACATTCTACAAGAGTAGTATCCATAATTCTTTTGCCATCCACCTCCACGGCAAACCGCGGACTGTGGATCTCATCTACAGCCATCGCATCGCCTGTGAACGTCACTTTGCAGAATGTTCCCGTGAATTTCCACTCCGCACCGGACGCGGAAAGGCTGAGCCAGAGCGTCCCGTCGATCGTGTGGGTGCGTCCGAGCAGTTTTGCTTTTTCCTTCGTGAGTCTGTATTGCATTCGACGACTCCTTCCCAATCTCTTCTCTCTCTAAAACCAGCCGGGCCGGTCACTCTCCTATCGATGCGTCCGGCGAACCGGCTCCTTCACAACGCGCACGCGCCCTTCGATGAAGCGCACCGCGTTTTCTCCCAAAACCTCGCCGCACATGTAAAGCGGCACGCACGGCGGCATGCTCACGATCGGCTCCGCCAGAACACGGCCGATGCACTGCGCCGCGTCGACATACTCGCTCTCGGCAAGGATTGCCTCCGCCGGAGTCAGCACGAAACCGGGTGCGGGAATGCGCTCCGAAGAACGCCCCTTCGCTGCATCGGAGACATCGGCGTCGCCGGCAACCGCAAACGCACCGGCATCCTCATTTTCCGATTCGTCTGCCTTCACACTCGGGTCCGCAAGCTCGCGAAGAGCCTTCTCAACCGCATTGAAATCGTCCTCCGACGTGTTCACCGAAACCATCATCACAACGTGGTTATCGTCCGCATACTCTACGTAGATGCCGCGCTCGCGAAGCCGCGTGGCCAGGAAACGGCCGTCCGCAAAACAGCTGCCGGAGGCGAGCGTGATCTTCAGGCGCTCCTCGCCGCAGGTGCGGTATCCGAGGTCGGTCAAGACCCCCTTCAAACGGTCCGTCCGGCATGCAGCCTTTTCGAATGCGGCGCCGCACTCCTCGAGGTACGCGTTGCACAGATCGAGCGACTGCAGCACCAGATAGGACGGGCTCGTCGTCGCGAACAATGCCATTGCCTGTCCCGCGTACTCCGTGAAGAACGGGTCCGTGTTGCGCGAAATGTGAAGATATGCGCCGCCGGTCAGCACCGGAAGCGTCTTGTGAGCCGAGTCACAGCAGAGGTCGGCGCCAAAGTCCATCGGATGCTCCGACTCCGCGAGGAATTTGCGGTACGCGCCGTGCGCGTTGTCCACCGCGAGGTAGCAGCCGCGGCTGTGGCACACCTCCGCAAGCTCCGCGATATCGAGCGTGTGTCCGAGGTAGTCCGGGCTCGTCACGAACACTGCCGTGGGCATCCGGTCGTCATCGCGGCAGTCCGAAAGAATCTGCGCGAGCTCCTCGCCGGTGATGTCGCAGCGCTCGTACGGGTCGCCCGCAAGCGGCATGATCCAGTCAACCGCAACATCCAAGGCAGCCACCGCGTCCAGAAAGCTTCTGTGCATGTTCCGCGCTGCCAGGATGCGCGGCTCTCGTCCTTTGTGGATTGCAATCTTCTTAAGCAAAAAAACCATTGCTCGAACACACAGCGACGAGCCTTCCGTCGAGTACAGAGTGCGGCATCCGAAGAGCGTGCCCGCATTGGCCTCACTCTCCGCGATAATTCCGCAGGCGCGCGACAACACGTCCGCGCCCTCAATCTCCGTAATGTCCGAAGGTTCGACACCGAGCGGTCCGGCAACGCCCTTGTGACCGGGCATGTGCAGACGAACCGCGTTGCTCTCGCAATAGTTTTGCACGAAATCGTAAATCGGTGTATTCATTTTGCTCCCCTCCGCCGGAATGTTCCGGCTACCTTCTCTGCCTGCGGCAACCCCTTACCGCAGTCAACTCCTCAACATATGTTGTCGGCAAATGCTTTCCGCCGACGCTCCAAAAATTACTCCTCGTCCTGCTCCGCGATCTTCAGCATGATCGCGCACTCGAGGCGCTTTTTGAACAATTTGCAGCCGTAGTCGTACACGCCGCGCACCGAACCGGTCGCGTGGAACGCATTGGCCGCACAGCCGCCCGCGCAGTACAGGCGTGCCCAGCAGTCACGGCACTCCTCGCGCGCATAGACGTTGCAGCTCGCAAAATCCTCCTGCACCGCCCCGTTCGTCACTCCGTTCCAGATGTCGCCGAGCCTAAAGCCCTCCTCGCCGACGAACTGGTGGCACGGATAGAGATCGCCCCACGGCGTGACCGCCATGTACTCGGTACCCGAGCCGCAGCCGCTGATGCGCTTGTAGATGCAGGGGCCGTCCTCCAGGTCAATCATGTAGTGGTAGAACGTAAACGGCCGACCTTCCTTGCTTCTTTCAAGCATCAGCTCGGCAAGCTTTTCGTATTGCTCGCAGACGATCGGCAGGTCCTCCTCCGTGAGCGCCATCGGATCTCCCGGCGCACACACGACGGGCTCCATGCTGAGCTCCGTAAAGCCCAGATCAAGCATCGTTTTGATATCCTCGAGGAAGTCGGGATTCGCATGCGTGAACGTACCGCGCATGTAGTAATTCTTCCCGCCGCGGGCCTCCACAAACTTCTGAAACTTCGGCACGATCACGTCCCAGCTGCCCTTGCCCGCATAGTCCTTGCGGAAGCGGTCGTGGACCTCCTTGCGGCCGTCGAGACTTAAGACGACGTTGTGCATCTCGCGGTTTGAGTACTCGATCACCTCATCGTCGACAAGCATGCCGTTCGTCGTAAGGGTAAAGCGAAAATTCTTCCCCTTCTCCTTCTCGATGCTTCTTGCGTACGCAACCGTCTGCTTCACGACATCCCAGTTGAGAAGCGGCTCGCCGCCGAAGAAGTCGACCTCGAGATTGCGTCGGGTTCCTGAATTTTCCACCAGGAAATCAATTGCTCGCTTTGCGGTCTCAAGGCTCATGATGGCGCGCTCGCCGTGGAAGCGGCCCTGGCTTGCGAAGCAGTACGAGCAGTTTAGGTTGCACGTGTGCGCAACGTGGAGGCACAACGCCTTCACCACACCGCTCGTTCTCGCCTTCAGCTCACCGGCCATCGGTGCGAACGTGTCCTCGGCAAAGAGCTTACCGTCCTCCTCAAGCTCCGAGATCTCCTCATAAATCAACGAAAGCTCCTCCGCGGGAACGTCCGGATAACGCTTTAAAAGCGTCTCGAACATCTCGTCGCGAGGTGTCTTTCGGTACATTGCGATCATGTCATAGGTGACATCGTCGACCTCGTGGATCGATCCCGATGCGACATCCAAGACGATGTCTCTTCCACCCAGTTTATATTGATGTATCACCGGATTCCTCCAAAGTTCGTGATATAAAAATATCGCCCCATGGGGCGATATTTTCGTTGTTCAAATTACTTGCTGCTCTTCTCGCAACTCTGGTTTGCAATTCCGCAGCTTGTCTTGCATGCGGACTGGCAAGAAGTCTGGCACTCGCCGCAGCCGCCCTTCTTTGCGCTCTCGCACAGATTACGGGTCTTGATGGTCTTGATATGCTTGGTCTTCATACGTTCCTCCTGTGTCACATATCAGTTACCTAAGTAACTCATGTCTTGTATTCAGTTTATCGGATTCCGCGAAAAATGTCAATAGCCGTTTCACCCGCGACTGACATCACTCATTCTTCAGATATGCCTCGATATCCTTCATCGCGGCTTCCTCATCCGCACCGTTTACGGTAACCGTCACCGTGGATCCGGTCGGAAGCGCAAGACTCATCATGCCCATGATGCTCTTTGCGTTTACTTTCTTGTTCTCACATTGTACATACACGCTGCTGTCATAGCGGCTTGCCACCTGTACCAGCAGGGCTACCGGTCTTCCTCCGAAGCCGTTGGGAATGTTTACTGTCACGTCCTTAGAAATCATTGACTCAACCTCCTTCTTTCACCCGTAACCCCTCGGCAATACCCAATAGTTTTTGCAGCCGGTGATTCACTCCGGACCGTCCCACCGGCGGTACCGAACGCTCTCCCAGCTCCTGCAGCGATGCCTCCGGAAAATCCATCCGCAGCTGCGCCATCTCCCGAAGCTCCTCCGGCAGATTCGCAAGTCCGATGACCCGCTCGATCTCCCCGATGGCCTCTATCTGTTTGTTCGCTGCGCGCGTGGTCTTCGCGAGATTGGAAACCTCACAGTTTACCGTTCTCTGAACCTCGCCGCGTCTCATCCTCACCACCCGTATATCCTCGAACCGCACGCGTGCCGCCGTCGCGCCCATCACCGTCAGGGCGTCGGCTATCCGCTCCGAATCCTTCAGATACACCGCCGTCGATCCTCGCCGCTCCCATAATTTCGGCTCGCAATCGAACTGACCGAGCGCCTGTGTCAGAAACTCTCCGACAGACGCCGACGGTACGGTAATCTCGTAATGATACGACTTATCCGGATCGTTCATCGCGCCTCCCATCAAAAACGCCGCACGCACGAAACTCCGCACGCAGCACAATCTCTCGGGAAACCGTAACGAAACATCCGCAAGGGCAATCCGGCCTTCCGAACGAGGTACGTCCGGTCGGCGAAATCCCATCTCCTCTAAACAGCGGAGCGCGTCCCTCTCCCCCGCAACACGCACGGCGTAACCCCTGCCGCGGCGCCCGGTGAGCGCAAACTCCTCTGCAACAATGTTCATATTAAAGGACTTTTTGAGAAAAGTAAAGCATTTTTTCGCAATTATTTCTTTTTCCGTGGAAAATGTAAGCGAAACCGCTCCGTCCGCATCTTTTACGAGCGCTCCGCCGTAGCAAAACATCCCCGCGAGCTCCGCCAGGGTGCAGTGTTTTGCGTGCGGATCCTTGCCCGCAAGTTCCGTCTTCAGGTCTTCCGCAAATGACATCGTCTCTCTCCTACGCGTTCGGCAGAAACCGTACCTCGGGCTCCAGCGCGACGCCGAACCGGTCAAATACGATCCGCTGCACGTCGCGGATCAGCGTCTTCACATCCTCGCAGGTCGCATTTCCCTTGTTGATGACAAATCCGCTGTGCTTCACGGACACCTGCGCTCCGCCGACGGTGTAGCCCTTAAGCCCCGCATCCTCGATCAATTTGCCGGCGAAATAGCCGACCGGGCGCTTGAAGGTACTTCCCGCGCTCGGAAACTCCAACGGCTGCTTTTCGCGCCGTTTCGCCGACAGCTCCAAAACCTTCGCACGGATTGCCTCGCGGTCTCCCTTGCGGAGCGTAAACACCGCACCCAGCACGATATCGCCGCGTTCCGGAATCCGGCTGTAGCGGTACGAAAGCGCGAGCTCCTCCGCCGGAAGTGTCTCGATCTCTCCGTCCTTTGTGAGCACGCGCACCTCCGTGAGAGAATCCTTGATCTCGCCGCCGTACGCGCCGGCGTTCATCACGATTCCGCCGCCGACCGTCCCGGGGATTCCCGTCGCATACTCCATATCCGCAAGCCCGCGGTCGCAGGCCTCTCTGGCAAATCCCGACAGCGAAGTTCCGGCGGAAACCTCAGCAAGCACCGTCCCGTCCGCCGTCTCCGTGAACGTCATCTTCGCGGGCTTGTCCTCAAGCCGCAGCACGGCGCCCGGAATTCCCTCGTCCGCGACGAGCACGTTGCTGCCGTTCCCAAGAAGCGTCAGCGGAACCCCCAGGTCCCGAAGAAGCCGCACGGTTTCCGCCAGCTGCGCATCGTCCGCAGGCACCAGATACACGTCCGCCGGACCGCCGATGTGAAACGACGTGTGCGCCGCCATCGGCTCGTTCCAAAGGCACGTTCCCCGCTCCCGGTACAACGCCTCGATTCGGTTTTTCTGCTTCGCCGTAATCATCCGCAACAGTTCGTTCCTCACTTCATTTTCCGCACGTGCGCGCAACGTCTCAGACCTCCGAGAGTGTCATACGCGCCGCGCCGTAGATTCCCGCGTCGTTGCCGAGCTCCGCCAGGCGGAACACCTTGCCGCGCAGCGCGGGAAGAATATTGTCGTTGTAATGTTTCTCGATCGCATCGATCAGGATGCTGCCGGCTTTGCTCACGCCGCCTCCGATGACAAATGCAACCGGATCCGCGACCGCCGCCACATGCGACAGCGCAAGCGCAAGGTACTGACCGAGCGTGTCAACCAAAGAGCAGGCAACCTCGTCGCCCTTCTTCGCTTCGTCGAAGATATCCTTCGCGGTCAGGTTGGAAAATCCATGCAGAGACGTCGCCACCGACTCGGACGCCAGGCGCTTCTTCGCCATGCGAACGATGCCCGTCGCCGATGCGTACTGCTCGAGATGTCCGTGGCAGCCGCAGCCGCAGCAGTCCGTCTCCGCGGGGTTGACCACGATATGGCCGATCTCCGCCGCCGCACCGTTTGAGCCGCACACGATCTTGCCGCCGAGGATCAAGCCGCCGCCGACTCCGGTTCCGAGCGTCACCATGAGCATGTCGGAATAGCCGCGTCCGCCGCCCTTCCACTGCTCACCGAGCGCCGCCACGTTGGCGTCGTTGCCGACGCGAACCGGCACGCCTAACATCTGCTCCATCATCGTGCGCACGTTGATGTGGTCCCAGCCAAGGTTCGGGCACAGCAAAACCATACCGTCCGCAAGCACCGGTCCGGGCACGCCCATACCGACGCCGATCACCTGATCCTGCGTAATCTTCTCCTCGCCCATCACGCCGGCGATCGATGCCGCCAGCTCACCCGGGATCTTCACGCCGCCGGCTTCGCGGTTCGTGGGAATCTCCCATTTTCTGAGCACTTCACCGTCCTGCGTGAACAGTCCGCACTTGATTGTCGTTCCTCCGATATCGATACCAAAGCAGTATCTCATCTGTCTGCTTCCTCCTGTTTTTCCGTATTGTTTCGCACAAGAATATTTTGTTGAGGGCGTTACTGGTTGCCGCCCGTCATCTTCATCAGATTCTGCGTCACGCGCTTCTGAAGCTCGAGTGCCGCATTGTAGCCCATCTTCTTCTGACGGTAGTTGATCGCAGCCGCCTCGCAGATGATGGCGAGGTTACGACCGGGCCGGATGGGAATGTTGTTGCAGACGACGCGGTTGCCGAGGAACTCGGTGTATTTTTCCTCGAGGCCGAGACGGTCGTACTCCTTCTCGCGGTCCCACTCCTCGAGCTGGATCACGAGGTCGATCGTCTGCGTCTCCTTCACGCTCTGCACGCCGTACAGCGTCTTAACGTCGATGATGCCGATACCGCGAAGCTCGATCAGATGCTTCGTCACATCGGGCGCCGAGCCGAACAGCGTGTCGTCGCTGACTTTCTTGATCTCCACGACATCGTCCGAAACCAGACGGTGTCCTCTCTTGATGAGCTCCAGAGCCGCCTCACTCTTACCGATGCCGCTCTCGCCCATGATTAGAAGGCCCTCGCCGAAGACATCGACCAAAACGCCGTGGATCGAGATGCGCGGTGCCAGCTGAACCTTCAGCCAGCGCACCAGCTCAGCCACAAGAGCCGTCGTCTCCATGCTGCTCTGGAACACCGGCACGCCCTTCTCGAGCGCAAGTTTGCGCATGCCGTCGCTCACAACCAGGTTCCGGCAGAAGATGATGCACGGAACACCGTACCCCATCAACCGCGAGAAGCAGATGTGGCGCTCCTCGGACGTCATCTCGTTTTTGTACATATACGCGTACTCCACATTGCCGATCAACTGGATGCGGTCCGCGTCAAAGTCGCTGAAGAAGCCCGCCAGCTGCAGCGCCGGCCGGTTGATCTCCGGCTTCGTGATCATTCTCTTGGAAATATCGATCTCCGGCGTCAGATTCACCAGATTCATCTTCTCCGCCATCTTTACGAGCGAAACCTCATAAGAACACATACCCTACCTCCGAATACTGTATTTTACGCACCATAGACATTATATAGTACGCGATAGCTAAATGCAATTTATTTCGCACCCTCTTCTTCCTTGTGCAGGAACGCGTACACCGATGCCGCGGCTGCTTTGTTCATGCCGGGAACGCCCGCGATCTCGGCCTCGGTCGCCTCGCGAAGCTCCGTCATTCCCTTGTAGTAGCTCATCAGGCTGCGGCGTCTCGCCGGTCCGATGCCCGGGATCTCGTCCAGCACGGACTTCGTCTGCGCCTTGGAGCGCAGGCTCCGGTGGTACTCGATCGCGAAGCGGTGCGTCTCGTCCTGAATGCGCGTGACTAGCGCCGCCACCTCCTCGTTCGCGCCCGCACTGCCGCGGCTCGCGCCGGAGAGCGCAATCTCCTCCCCGCGGAAATACAGGCCTCTCGTGCGGTGCCGGTCGTCCTTCACCATGCCGCACACGGGGATGTCGAGGTGAAGCTCCGCCAAAACCTCCTCGGCCACCTCAATCTGGCCCTTGCCGCCGTCCATGAGGATGACGTCCGGGAACACGGAAAATGAATTCCTCCCGACCGCCGCGCTGTCCTCGCCCGCGGTCTCCGCCATCATCTCCGCCTCATTTTCCTGCTCCCGCAGGCCGTGCAGGAAGCGCCTCGTGAGCACCTCGCGCATCGAGGCGTAGTCGTCCGGACCGTCGACGCTCTGAATGCGGAATTTGCGGTAGTCGGACTTGCGGGGACGGCCGTCCGTGAAGACAACCATCGATCCGACGCTGTGAAAACCGCTGATGTTCGAGATATCGTAGGACTCCACGCGATGCAGCGAGATGATGCCGAGTAAATCCCCGAGAGCGTTCATCGCGCCCTTCGTGCGTGCCTCCTCGCGGGTAATCTTCTCGAGGTCCTTCTCGATGACCATGCGTGCATTTTCCTTCGCAAGGCGAATGAGCCGCTCCTTGCCGCCGATCTTCGGCACGCGCAGATGCACGGGGCTCTTGCGCTTCGCGGAAAGCCACTCCTCCAGAAGCTCCGAATCCTCCGGCAGAAGCTCCGTCATGATCTCGCGGGGTACGTACGGCGTCCCCTCGTAATACTGGCGCAGGAAGGCGGATAGAATCTCCGCATCCTCGCTCTCGTCGGTCTCCTGCATATGGTAATGCTCCCGCCCGATCAGGCGGCCGTCGCGCTCGAAGAAGATCTGCACAACGCAGTGCTCGCCGTCCCGCGCCATGCCGATGATGTCGCGCTCGTCGAGATGCGTGTCGCTTGCGTGCTGCACCTGCGAAAGCGCCTTCACGCGCGTGATCAGATCGCGGAATTCCGCGGCTTTTTCAAACTGCAGCGCCGCGCTCGCCTCCTCCATGCGGGACGTTAAGTAAGCGATGCCGTCGGAGTAGTCGCCGCCAAGGAACCGAAGCACCTTCGCGACCATCTCGCCGTACGCCTCCTCGCTCACGCCGCCCACGCACGGGGCGTCGCACTGCCCGATCTGGTGATACAGGCACGGTCTTGCGTTTGCGTCGTTTTGCGGCAGCGCACGGTTGCAGGTGCGGATGCGGTAAATCTTCCGAAGAAGCTCGATCGTGTCGTTGACGGACACTCCGTTTGTGAACGGCCCGAAGTAGCGCGCGCGGTCCTTCTCCTGACGCCTCGTCAAGAACACGCGCGGGAACGGCTCGTCGACCGTCACCTTGATGAAGGGATACGTCTTGTCGTCCTTTAACAGCGTATTGTACGGCGGGCGGTTCTCCTTGATGAGGTTGTTCTCCAAAACGAGCGACTCAAGCTCCGACGCGACGACGATGTACTCAAACCAGTTGACCTGGGAAACCATGCGCTTAATCTTCGGCGAGAGCTTACTTCCCTCGCGGAAATACTGGCTCACGCGGCGCTTTAGGATCTTCGCCTTTCCGACATACAAAATGCGGTCGTGCGAGTCGTGCATGATGTACACGCCCGGACACGACGGCAGTTTCGCAATTTCCGCATGGATGTCAAACTCTCTCATAGTTCCCTCGCCGGCGCATTTTCCGCGCCCGTCACAACCGTTATTGCACATAAAACCGCTGACGAATCAGCGGTTTTTGCGTTACCCTGTTCACTCTGAAGTCGAAAAATCGATCTCCGGAAAATACTTCTCCCGTAGTTCCTTCGAGATTCCCTTGTAGTTCACAAAATCCCGAATGACCTTCTCGCCGCGCCCCGTCACGATCCGCCGCAGCGTATCAAGGCTCTTCTTCCAGCCGGTGTAGCTGTTGTAGTACATCTTCTTCGCCGGCTCCTTGAAGGGGTTCCATTTTGCGCAGTTGTATACCATGTCGTGGTCAAGCCACACCTGCAGATCGTCGATGTAGGCGATGCAGCGTGCATCCGAGAGCACCTTGTCCATGATGAGCGCCAACCGCTCGCAGAACAGCTCGCGGAACTCGTCGTACTCCAAAAGCCGGTACACAAGCGCGTTGAAGGTGTTGTAGCCGGTGTTAAACGTCCCGAGAAGCGTCTGCGTCGCGCCCGCGACACTGCCCGTGCACAGCGCAAGGTCGAGGTCATAAAGGATGAAGAACCATTGCCCTCCGGCCTTCGCCACGCGGACGTTGTCCACGTCGATGTTGCCCGCCCAGAGCTGGATGATATAGTAGTCGGCGACGCTTCGCAGGTCGACCACCGATTTGACGTACTCGTACGCCTCCGGCGTGTCGATGCGGTTCGTGCTGATGTATTTCCAAAGGTCCGTCCACTCCTTGCCGTCCCTGCCGGTGCGTACCCGCGTCATCTGCTTGACGAGGGTCACCTCCTCGGGGTCACAGCCGTAGTGGCTCGCAATCATGTCCGCGTCGAAGTGCTCGCGGATATAGTAAATGCCATAATATTCGTCGTTGATATAGAGGTTGACCGGCCGGTAGTTCTGTACCAAAACGTTGTCGATGATACCGTTGCCCGTCGCAAGCGACGTGATCAGCTCGTCTCGCATCAACGACGCCTCGTTGTCCTGGCTTCCCGACCGCAGCACGATCGAGTTGAACTCGTCGATGTCCATGTCCGGGAACACCCGATACCGCAGCTTCGACGGCCCATACTGCGTGGAAAATGTAATCTGAAAGCTTCTCTTGGTAAGCGCCCGGCTGTTGCTTCCGAACGCGCTCGCCGAGCAGTCGACGGAAAATTCCTGCTTCCCACCGGAGAACATCGTTATGTTGGCGGCGTATTTGGCGTTTGACTTATAGTTCTCACTGAGTGCCTCGAAATCGGACTGTTTGATCGACAGCCTTACCACATCGAGCTCATACTCGGGCTCGCTCACAAAGTAGTCAAATGCCGCCGAAAAGCTCGGCAGGCACCCGTCCTCCACCGCATAGGCGCGGATCGCGCACGTCTTTGCAACCGTGATCGGTCTCCCGTCCCAGACCTTCGAAGACGACGTGGGCTTGCTTCCGTCCAGCGTGTAGCGGATGGTTCCGCCGGTGGTGAAGCTCACCTTCTGCTCTCCCTCGTAAAAACCCGGCTCCACGTTCACCTCGGGCGTCTTCGACATCCTCGCATAGCCGCCCTTGTTGGGCTCCCCGAGCGTCGGCTGATCGTACACGCGCCACTGCCCGTCAAAAACTCCGTAGCTTACGTCGCGCGGCAGCTCCGGATAGGACACGCTCTCGTAGACATAGCCGCTCCGACTTGTCAGATACACCGTCTCGCCGAAGTAGGACAGCTCGAACGCGAGGTCAAACTCGTCCTTTTGCTCGTACTTGCCCGTGCAGTAGATCACCGCGTAGCCGTGCGCGGGAATCTCCGCCTCCGGCAGCGGGTACTCCGTCAGCCGCTTCTTCGAGTCGGACAGACAAAAGTCCGCCAGGTTGAGCGGCTCGTCCGACGCGTTGTACAGCTCGATCGCGTCGAAGAAAGAGTTGTTGTGCTTATTGAATTGTGAGTTGGTCGCCAAAATCTCGTTGATGTGCAGCGACGTCTGCAGCGGCTCCTCGGTCGGAGTCGGTCCTTCGGTCACAGTCGGTTCCGGCTCTTCGGTCGGCGTCGGTCCGTCGGTCACGCTCGGTTCCGGCTCTTCGGTAGGCGTCGGTGTGTTGGTAACAGCACTCACACCGGGCGTCGCGCTGACTCCCGGTGTATCAACCGCTCCTCCCGTCGGTCGGGAGGTTTCATTTTCCGCAGGCTCCCCGCGCCCGTTGCGCCGGGAATTCCACAGCGTGACGGCTGCCACCGCAGTCGCCAGCGCCAAAACCAGTATCAATATCCTCTTCATACAGGGCCCCCGCAAGGCCTTCAAAAACTCTCTTTACGCGCTTATCAAGTGTCGATTCTAGTTCTCTTCTCTGTTCTCCGGCTCGTCCGTCTCACCCTCGGTGGCAACGCTCGTCTCGCCCTCGGCGGCAATGCCCGCCTCGAGGTCGATGGACTCCACCACCGCCGCTTCCGCAGGCTCTTCGCCGCGTACACGTCGGAAAATCTCCATAAACTGCTTTCCGGTAATCGTCTCCTTCGTAATCAGGAACTCTGCCGCCTCACGCAGCACATCGAGGTTCTCGCGAAGCATGCGCTCCGCATCGGCGTAGCACGTTCCGATGGTGTTGCGAACCTCCTCGTCGATCGCCGTGGCCGTCGCGTCGCTGCACATAAGCGCTGTGCGGCCCTCGAGGTACTTGCTCTCGACGGTCTCCAGAGCAACCATTCCGAAGCGATCGGACATGCCGTAGAGCGTGATCATCTGACGCGCCAGCGATGTCGCGCGCTCGATGTCGTTGCTTGCTCCGGTCGTGACGGACTCAAACTCCACCGCCTCCGCGGCACGGCCGCCGCACAGAATGCGGATATTGGTAAGAATCTCGTCCTTCGAGCTTAAATATTTTTCTTCCTCGGGCAGCTGCATCGTGTAGCCGAGAGCGCCCATGGTTCTGGGCACGATCGTGATCTTCTGCACCGGCTCGGCGTTCTTTTGCAACGCCGCCACCAACGCGTGTCCGACCTCGTGGAACGCAACGATCCGCTTCTCCTCGGGTCCTAAGATGCGGTCCTTCTTCTCCTTGCCGGCGAAGACGACCTCCACGGACTCCATCAGGTCGGACTGCGTCACGACCGTACGGCCTTCCTTGACCGCCAGAATTGCGGCCTCGTTGATGATATTGGCCAGGTCCGAACCGACCGCGCCGCTCGTCGCAAGCGCGATCTCCTCGAGGTTTACGGAGTCGTGCATGAGCACGTTCTTCGCGTGAACCTTCAGAGTCGCCAGACGACCCTTCAAATCGGGCTTGTCCACGATAATCCGGCGGTCGAAACGACCCGGACGAAGCAATGCCTTATCCAGAATCTCCGGGCGGTTCGTCGCCGCCAGGATGACGATACCCTTGGAAGTATCGAAACCGTCCATCTCCGAGAGGAGCTGATTGAGTGTCTGCTCGCGCTCGTCGTTGCCGCCGCCGTACCGGCTGTCGCGGCTCTTGCCGATCGCATCGATCTCGTCGATGAAGACGATGCACGGCGCCATCTGCTGCGCTTGGCGGAACAGATCGCGCACACGCGATGCTCCGACACCGACATACATCTCCACGAAGTCCGAACCGGACAGCGAGAAGAACGGAACCTTCGCCTCACCTGCGACCGCCTTCGCGAGCAGTGTCTTACCGGTTCCGGGAGGGCCTACCAGAAGGGCTCCCTTCGGAAGCTTCGCGCCGATGCGCGTGTATTTGGACGGATCATGCAGGAAGTCGACGAGCTCCAGAACGGACTCCTTCGCCTCCTCCTGGCCGGCCACATCCTTGAAGGTCACGCCGGTCTCCTTCTCCACGTACATTTTTGCGGTGGATTTGCCGGCGCCCAAGCCGCCGATGCCGCCGTTTTTGGTGAGCATGCGGTACGCGCCCCAAAGCATCAGATAAATGAACGCAAACGGCAGTACATAGGCGAGCAGCACGTCCAGGATCGTGGTTCGCTTGTCCACGATCAGGCGCTTGTACTCAAGCTCCTTAACGCCTTTCTCGGCCTGCCGCGCTTTCGCTGCCTCCAGCCGGTTAATGAGCTCGGTGTCGCTCTCGATGATACCGGTGTAATACGTCTCCACGCCGGCATCCTTGGCAGTGCCTTCCCTCGGGTAGATCACGATCTTGTCGTAATCCGCCTCGATCACCACCTTCTCGATGGTGTTGTCCTCCAGCATTTTCAAAAACTCATCATACGAAATCTCGCGATTCCGTATCTTGTCCAGCTCCGCAGAGATAAACATGTAGCTGATGACGAAAATGAAGAACAATACGACCGTCAGGATAATCCTTGTGACAAATCCCTTGTTCTTGTTTCCGTCATCTTTCTTTCCGTTGTTTCCGTTGTTCGAAGTATTCAACCGTAACCTCCCCTTGTTTCATTTCTCGATATTTCCTCTCAGACCGCACAAAATGCAGCCTGCCCGGGCGCGTTACTCAAGCGCGTCCACGGCCTCGCGCATCACGGTCGCGATGTCGTCGTGAATCACCAGTGTCGCCTCGCTGTCTGCGGAGGTGACGCTCTTGTTGATCAGGACAAGATCTCTGCCGTGGAAATAGTGGATCAGCCCGGCCGCCGGGTAAACCACCAAAGATGTACCACCGATGATCAGCGTGTCCGCGGAGGCAATCGCCGCAACCGACTTCGAGATCACCGTGTCGTCAAGGCTCTCCTCGTAGAGGACAACGTCCGGCTTGATGATGCCGCCGCACTCGCAGCGCGGCACGCCGCTCGTCTCCAGGATTGCTTCAACGCCGTAGAACCGATGGCACCGCTCGCAGTAGTTGCGAAGCACCGACCCGTGAAGCTCGTACACGGTCTCGGAGCCCGCCTTCTGATGCAGGCCGTCGATGTTCTGCGTGACAACCGCTTTCAATTTCCCCATCTTCTCAAGCTTCGCCAGCGCCTTGTGACAGTCGTTCGGCTGCGCTTCGGGGTAAACTAATTTGTCGCGGTAAAATGCAAAGAAATCCTCCGGATCCTGCTCGTAGAAGGAGCGTGAAACCATCTCCTCCGGCGAAAGGGTCCGGTGGTACTTTTGATTGAACAGACCCGTCGCGCTCCGGAAATCCGGAATGTTGCTGGCCGTCGAAACCCCCGCGCCGCCGAAGAAGACGATGCGGTTGCTTCTCTCAAGAACCGTCTTTAACTGTGTAATCAGCGGATTCATCCTTCCTCCTCAACCACCGACTTGCGGTAATACAGCGGCGAGACGCCGTAGTATTTTTTAAACAGTTTGCTGAAATGATAGACATCGTCGTAGCCGACCTGCGCGGCAATCGTGCGGATGCTGCCGCGGTTCTCCTCAAGCATCTCCTTCGCCTTTCCGAGACGGATCTGGATGAGGTAGTTGATCGGCGAATCGCCCGTCTTCTCCTTGAAGATCTTGGAGATATACACGGGGCTTAAGTACATGTTCTGTGCGATTCCGTCGAGGGAAATATGCTGGGAATAGTTGGCCTTAAGGTACTGGATGATACGCTGCACGACGTAGCTCTTCGAGTAGCTCTCAAACGGCACGCCGACAACCTCTTCCTTCGGCTTCTCGGTGATCGAGCGGTACAGAAGGATCAGGATCTTGATCATCTGTGCCTGCACGAGGTAGTACCGGCCGGGCTGCGTGGTCATGTTCTCGTCGATGATCTCGTAGCAGCAGCGGCTGATCTCACGCTTCACTTCGTTGCTTAAGCTGATGACCGGGCAGCCGTTCGGCAGCTTCAGCGCATTCGGCTCCATGTTCAGAAAATGAAGGTCCGAGATACCCGCAACGAACTCGAGCGTCGGGTCGGAAGGGTTCGTGATGATGCTCTGATGCATCACGCCGGGATTGCACACCAGAAGATCGCCCTGCTTGACGTCGTATGTGACGCCGTCGATCAGGTACTGCCCCTTGCCGGACAGGATGTAGGCAATCTCCAGGATGGAGTGCGAATGATAGTACGTTAAGCGCGCGTCACGCACGCGGCTGCAGTACAGTACGGTGGGATGAAACTCCTCATACGAAATGTCGGATTGATACACTGCCATAAGCCAACCTCCTCCGAATCAAATATTCTCGATCTGCCAATCGATCGGCGAAACCCCATGCGCCGTTAAAAACTCATTTGCCTTGCTGAAATGCCGGCAGCCGAAGAAGCCGCGGTACGCGGACAGCGGGCTCGGATGCGGCGCCGTCAGCACCAGATGCTTTTTGTTCGTAAGCATCGGAATCTTGCTCTGCGCGGGGCGCCCCCACAGCAGAAAGACAACCGGACGGTCCTCCTTGTTGATCTCCAAGATCACCGCGTCGGTAAATGTCTCCCAGCCCCGGTCGTGATGCGAGTTCGCGCTGTGCGCCCGCACCGTGAGCACGGTGTTTAACAAAAGCACGCCCTGCTTCGCCCATTTGACCAGATAACCGTTGTTCGGGATGTAACAGCCGAGGTCCGTCTGCAGCTCCTTGTAAATGTTTTCAAGCGAAGGCGGAATCTCCGTTCCCGGGCAGACCGAAAAGCACAGCCCGTGCGCCTGGTTCACCTCGTGGTAGGGATCCTGACCCAGGATGACCACCTTCACATCGCTTCTCTTTGTGAAGCGAAACGCCTCAAAGATCTGCTCTCTCGGCGGATACACGTTGCCGCGGGCATACTCGTCACGCACGAAATCGCTGAGCGAGCGGTAGTACGGCTTTCCGAACTCACCCTTGAAAAATGCTCCCCAGTCTTCCGCAATGACTGCCATCTCACACCTCCCGGACACTCACTCCGCGCTCTCTTAAGTACCGTTTCACCTCGGAGATCTCCAGCTCCTTATAGTGGAACAGCGTGGCCGCAAGAGCTGCGTCCGCACCGCCCTCGGTCAGCGCCTCGTAAAAATGCTCGCACGTTCCCGCGCCTCCCGAGGCGATCACCGGAATCGAAACGCGGTCCGCCACGGCGCGCGTAAGCGCGAGGTCGTAGCCGTCCTTCGTTCCGTCACAGTCCATACTCGTCAGCAAAATCTCGCCGGCGCCGAGCTCCTGTGCCCGGCCGGCCCACCAGACCGCGTCGATCCCCATATCGACGCGACCCCCGTTTTTAAAGATGTGCCATGTTCCGTCCGGCATGCGCTTCGCGTCGATGGCGACGACCACGCACTGGCTGCCGAATTTGTCGGCCGCCTCGCTGATCAGCGTCGGGTTCATGATGGCCGCCGAGTTGACCGCCACCTTGTCCGCGCCCTCGCGAAGAATCATGCGGAAATCATCGACCGTGCGGATTCCGCCGCCGACCGTGAACGGGATGAACACCTGCTCCGCGACGCGGCGCACCATCTCCTTTTTGATGGTCCGCGCGTCCGAGGACGCCGTGATGTCCAAAAATACAAGCTCATCCGCGCCGGCCTTTCCGTAGGCCTTGCCGACCTCCACCGGATCGCCCGCATCGCGCAGATTGACAAAATTGATACCCTTCACCACGCGTCCGTTGTGAACATCGAGGCAGGGAATGATTCTCTTCGTAAACATCGCCGTACTCCGTCGTCTTGGATTTGTTCGGGGCTTACTGAATGCCCGCAAAATTCATCAAAATCTTCATGCCCACGTCGCCGCTCTTCTCGGGGTGGAACTGGCATGCGCACAGACTGCCTCTCTGCACCGCCGCATGAATCGTGACGCCGTACTCGGTCGTCGCCGCCACATCCGAAATCTCTCCGGCCTGCAGGTAGTATGAATGCACAAAATACACGTAACTTCCTGCGGGAACGCCCGCAAACAGCGGACTCTCCTTCGGCATGCTCAGATCGTTCCAGCCGATGTGCGGGATCTTCCGTCCGCCGCCCTCGGGGATGCGCACGATCTTGCCGGGCAAAATCCCGAGTCCCTCGACGCCCGGCGCCTCCTCGCTCTCCTCAAAGAGCAGCTGCAGACCGAGGCAGATTCCCAGGAACGGCTTTGTCGCCGCAACCTCGCGGATCACGTCCGTAAGTCCGCGGTCCAAAAGCTTCTTCATCGCATCGCCGAATGCTCCGACGCCGGGCAGGATCACCCGGTCCGCACCGCGGATCAACGCAGCATCGTCCGTGACGACGTTCTCAAGGCCCAACGAATTCAGAGCATTTTCCACACTGCGGATATTGCCTGCATCGTAATCGACAATCGCTATCATAACTCCTCCGACTCAACACCTGCGGGCGAAGCCGGCTCTAACTCGAACCAGAATTCGACACCGTTCTCATGGTTGATGACTCCGTATTTTTGATGGTGGCGCTCCATGATCGCCTTGACGATCGAAAGCCCTATGCCGCTGCCGCCGTACTCGCGGCTTCTGGCCTTGTCCACCTTGTAAAACTTGATCCAGATGCGCTCCAGCTCGTCCTCCGGAATCAGCTCGCCGGTGTTGTACACCGAGACGCGCACCGCGCCGCTCTCCTCGCTTAAGGACACGGCGATCTCCTTTGATTTGGACGCATGGTTGATGGCGTTGCTGACGTAGTTCGTCACAACCTCCTCGACCATGTATTCATCCGCCCACACATAGACCGGATCGGTCTCGTGGTAATGAAGCGTGATGCCCTTCTGCTCGCGAAGCACCTCGGTCTGGTTGAGCACGCCCGTAAGAAGGCTCACGATATCAAAGCGCTCGTACTCGACCTGGTTGCCGCCAAATTCCATCTGATTGAGGGTCATCAGCTTCTGCACCATCCGGTTCATCTTGCCGGCCTCGTCGGAGATGACGCTGCAATAGTAAGCGCGGCTCTCCGGGTCGTCGGAAGCAATCTCCGTCAGGCCCTCGGCGTAACCCTGAATCAGCGCGATCGGGGTCTTCAACTCGTGCGAGACGTTTGCGATAAACTCGGACCGCATCGCGTCGACCTCCTCGCGGTGCTCGAGGTCGCTCTGCAGCTCGCTGTTGGCATTCTTTAGCTCGCCGACCGTCTCCTTCAACTGCGCCGACAGCCGGTTCAAGGAGGCCGACAACACGCCGATCTCATCGCTTCCCTTGACCTCACAGCGCGCTTCGAAGTCCATCTCGGCCATGCGCTCCGCATGCTCCGACATCTGCACGATCGGCCGCATGACGCCGCGGCTGAAGAATACCGCCAGAATGACCGCCAACAAAAACACGGCCGTCCCGATCAGCAGCAGCATATCCGTAAACGCACGGTTGTCGCTGACAAACGACTGAAAATCCGTGCGGATATGAATCGTAAATCCGTTCTTTAATTTGCCGTAGGCATCCAGATATTCCCGCTGGCTGCTTCCGTACACCCCCGCTCCGTCGAGGGTGTCCGCATCCATCGTGATCCGGTAGACCTTGTAAAGCTCATGCTCGGCAACAACCTCCGGATCGCCCGCAGCATTTTTGCGGATTCCGGAGTACACCATTCCGGCATCGATGTACCACGACCTCGTTCCGCTCTCGTCCGGTCCGCTGTTGTAGCGCACGCGCGGGTTTCCGCTGTAGAGGAACAGCATGTACTGCCGACCTACGGTCGAGTCCAGTCTCTGCTGCGCATCCAACTCGTAAAATGCGGTCGAATCACCGAAAAATGCATTGATGGAATCGTAGCATTCCTCAAGCTTCTTCACCTTCCGGTTCAGAGAAACGCGGTCCACAAACACGCGGAACAAAAGCCAGGTGCCGCCGACGCACAGAACGATTAAAACCGTGAACGCCAGCAGCAACTTAAAGCGAAACGAAACACCTTTCTTCATACTTACTCCGTCGGCTCAAACTTATAACCCATGCCCCAGATGGTATGGATGTACTCACCCTTTTCTCCCATCTTGCTGCGAAGTTTCTTGACGTGCGTATCGATCGTGCGCGCGTCGCCGTAATAGTCATAGTTCCACACGTTGTTGAGAATCTTCTCGCGGGAGAGGGCAACGCCCTTGTTCTCCGCAAAAAAGCTCAACAGCTCGAATTCCTTCACGCTCAGATCGATCGGCTTGCCGTCGATGGAGACGATGTGTGCCGTCTTGTCGATGACGATGCCGCCGACCGAAAGGCTCTCCTCGCCCTGTCCCGCGCGGCGCAGAATCGCATCGATGCGCGCCATCAGAATCTTCGGGCTGAAGGGCTTGCTGATATATTCGTCCACCCCGAGCTTAAACCCGAGGAGCTCGTCTCTCTCCTCGCTGCGGGCCGTGAGCATGATGATCGGCACCTTCGAATACTGCCGGATCTCCTTGCACACCTGCCAGCCGTCCATCTTCGGCATCATGACATCGAGGAGCACCAGCCCGATCTCCTTCTTCGCAAAGAAGATATCCAGCGCCTGCTCGCCGTCCTCCGCCTCCAGGTAGCGGTACCCCTGCTTCTGCAGGAAGTCGCACACCAGCTTGCGCATACGCGCCTCGTCTTCCACTACCAATACCGTTACTTCATCCATATGCTTACACCTCACATTCCGCGGCGCCGCCGCCGCGATAACCCCATAAAACTTACCTCTCTACACTACCAAAGAACCGTGTTCGTTCTGTGAATCGCTCTTATTTCTCGCCGTAATGAAAGATCCGGACCGTCTCGATGACCACCGGCGGATTCGGTCGAAGCCGCGACGTGAGTTTCACCGACATCAACGCATCCAAAACCTCGTAGCCGTCGTAAATCTGCCCGAAGACGGTGTTGTGCCCGTAAAGCCACGGCGCGCCGCCGTAGAGCTCGTAAAATGACAGCTCTTCCGCAGACATCTCGGTGCCGTACGCCTCCTTTAAGTACTGCTCCGTGGTGATGTGGAAGCGGTTGTCAAGCGGCTCTCTCAGTCCCCGGATCACGGACGCCTTCGTCTGCACGAAAAAGAACTGGATCGTGTTCGTCGACTCGGTGCCGAGGTTGGCCATGCACAAAGCCCCGCGGATCGGCTTTAGGTTCTCCGCGATCTCGTCGGCAAATCCGCCGCCATAGATGCTCTCACCGCCTAAGCCCTGCCCCTCGCGGTCGCCCGCCTGCACGATGTAGTCCTCGATGACGCGGTTAACTTTAATTCCGTCGTAAAATCCGTTGCCGGCCAGCGTCTTGAAGTTCTCCACCGCCTTGCGTGCCTCCTCGGGGAACAGCCGCACCGAGATCACACCGTAGCCGGTGAACGTAAACTCCGCGCACAGCTCTCCCTGCGCCGGCTTCTGCAGCTGGTAGACCCCCTGCGCCTCCGGCCGAAGCGCCGGCTCCGTCTCGTCGTCCTCGTCGATGATGACCACTCCGGTCACGGTCGGTGTGGGCGAGAGCACGTCCTCGGGAGTCGTGTTGTTCGCCGTCTTTTTGCCGCATGCCGCAAGGACGAGCAGGCCCGCAAACAACAGCCCGGTCAGGGCGCCGTGTCGAATTGTAAAGTGCTTTTTGTGCATCCTCGGATCCTCTCCCCATCTGCCGACAGTTTCACGTATCTATCCTAATACAACAGGCCCGATTTTGCAAGAAAAATCATCGGGCAGAGGTGACTCCGCCCGATGATCGGATACTGCATTTTCCGTTGTCTGCGTGCTTACTCGTACGTTCCCAGGAATACCGGAAGTCCGTTGCTGTCCACGATCATGTAGACGAACGCGCGGTCGAGATTCACATAGTACGTATCGTTGTTCATGATGCAGGTCGCGTCGTTTACGAGGATCGCCGTGACGGCCGCCGCCTTCGTGCCGTCGTTGTCCACGCTGATGTACGTCTTGTGGATCACGTCGCTTACGTACGTATCGTGGTCGTCAATCAGCTTCCGCAGGTTCGAGAGATCCTGATCAAACACATCCGTCATGCCTAGGCTCTTCAGAGCATCCGGCAGCTTCACCGTGTACTCCTGCGTGTACTTCGGCATCGAGATGATGACATCGCCGTGCTTTGCGTTTGCATATAACTTATCAAGTGTTCCAACCCCCAGAGAATCCACAAGCTGCTCAATGGTCACGCCCTCCTTCGGAAGGAGTGCGACATACGAATACTCGCCGCCGAGATAGCTCTTCACAAAGCCGGAGGCAAGGTCGTTCTCAAGATATCTTCCGTCCGCTTCGCCGTGCATCATATCAACCTTGCGGGTCGTGCCGTTCGCAAGCTTGAAATCGCTGTTCTTCACGATGTAGTCCGTCTTGAACGGGTCCGCCCATTTGGCGTCTAAGGTGATCGCGTTCATCAGGATCATCGCCGGCTTGTTCGTCAGCTGGTCGAGAATCGTCGGAATCATCCCCTTCGTGTTTTTGTTCACCCAATTGTTGAGGTCCGTCACCGTCTCCTGCTCCATCGTTGCCGAGAATACCGCCGCGCGGTAGTAATCAAGGCACGTTGTCAGGAAGCCCTGCGGGACATGCGAGCAGACATCGTTGCGGATCCACAGCGAGTTCGCGTTCGTAAAGGTCGCGCCCTCGGTCAGCTTCGTCAGCTGATCGACCCATGCCGCGAGATACGCGTTTCTCTCCTCGTTCGTAAGCCCCAGCACGTTGTTCATCTGCGCCAGCGTGTTGCCGTCCGCGCCGTTCGCAAGCATCGCGAGCGCCACATAGACGGAAAACGGCGAGATCATTCTTGTTTCGCCCTTATTCATCTGCTTGAAGAGCTCATACGCAAACTGCTCGTACGCGGCCTTCATCTTCTCGTCCATCGCCTTCGTAACCGGCGCTCCTCCGGACGTGCCCGTGAGTTCCTTCGTTCCGCTGCTCGGCGTAAACCCGGGATCTTCCTTTTTCGCCGCCTGCGTCGGCGTCGGCGTCGCCGTCGCCGTTCCCGACGAACTCTTTCTTCTCTCACCGCCCTTGTCACCGCATGCGGTGCAGCCGAGGATCATCACCAGGGTCATGATCAATGCGAGTATTCGCTTTCCTGTTCTTCTCATTGTTATCTTCCTTTCTTCGCTCCGGCCGGGGGCCGGTTTTCCTCAAACATTACTGAAATGTGCCGATGAACACCGGCAGGTTGTTCTCGTCCACGATCATGTAGATAAACGGCCGGTCCAGACGGATCGTGTGCAACCTGGAGATGGAAAGTGTGCGCACCGAGATATACGTCACGGCTGCCGCCCGCGTCCCCTGGTTGTCAAGGCTTAAGAATGTCTTGTGAACCACACTGTCGACGTAGCTTTCGCCGGTTGTGATCAGCCCCGTAAAATCGGCCGTTGCGCCGAAGGCATCGGGCATTCCGAGCTCTGAGAGCACATCGCAGAGGTCCTTGCCGTACGCGTCGTTGATCTTCGGGATCAAGAGGTTCACCTCGTCCGCTGCCGCACCGGCAAAAAGCCCGTCCACGGTCTTGCCGTCGAGCGCCGCCACCGCCGCATCAAGCGTGATTCCCTCCTTCGGAAGGAGCGCCACGAAGCGGTATTTGCCGCCCTTGTAGGACTTCGTGCAGCCGATGAACGTGTCATTTTCCAGGTAGCACCGGTCGGCCTCGCCGCGGAGCAGATCAACCTTCGCGGTCGTCCCGTCCTCCTTCGTAAAATCGGCGGCAGTCAGTGTATTTTCCTGCAGGAACGGAATCTCCCACGCGGCGTCCAGCGTGATCGCGTTCATCAAAATCACGGAGGTATCGGGGGCCAGATCGCCCTTGTCGATGATCTTTTCGATCATTCCCTTCGTGTTTTTGTTCACCCACGCATTGACGTCGTCGACCGTCCCGTCGTTCATCTCCGCCGCATACACCTCGGCCATATAGTAGTCCGCGCAGGTCGCAAGGAACGGATCCGGCACCGCCGTGCGGAACAACTTCGAAATCCACACCGAGTCCGCGCACGTAAACGAGACGTCCTTTTGGCCCGTGAGCGAGCTGATCCACCCCGCGAGATAGCGGTTTCTCGTCTCCGGCGTCAGCCCCAGAACGCTGTCCATCTGCGTGGCGGTGTTGCCCTTTGCGCCGTTTGCGAGCATCGCGAGCGCCGTGTACACGGAAAACGGAGAAATCACGCAATTCCCGCTCTCCCCCTGCGCACAAGCCTTGAACAGTCGGTACGAAAAGTTTGCGTACGCCTCGCGCATCGTCTCGTCCATGGCCTTTTTCTCGGGCGCTGCGTTCGATCCGGCCGTCAGCTTCTCGGTGACGCCCGACCCCTGTCCGTTGTCGTCCGGAGTTTTTCCGTTTTCCTTCTGCTCCCGCTCGTCGGTTCCCGGCGTCGGAACTGCGTTCTCCTGCTTCTCCGTAGGCACCGGCGACACCGTGGTCGTCGATTCCTTCGCCGGGGCGTCATCCTTCGGATTCCCGGCACATGCGGCGAGCATCACCGTCATCGCAAGAGCCAGAAGTACTGCCGTGCACCGCCTTAGGCCCCTGCCGATTGGTCCTGATCTTCTCATTTTCATCCTCCCTTTGAAATCAATCTTCCTCCCCGCACAGGGAATTTACTCGAACGTTCCCAAGAAAACCGGAATTCCGCAGTAATCGATCGTGTACACGAACGGATGGTCCGCACGCACGATGATATGCTCTTCCTCCATCGGAGCCGCCGCCTTGGTCATCTCCACGATGGTTGCCGCCGCTGCCTTGGTTCCTTCCTCCGAGACCTCGATCTTCGCCTGATGAATGATCCGGCTGATAAACAGGTCCGACGGATCGGTAATTCCCGAAAAATCAGCTGCGGGAGTAAACGGAAGATTTACGCCCATTTTCTGCAGGACCGGCAGCGCCTCGCACTTCGTCTCCGAAGTGAACGAAGGAAGCTGCAGCGTCACTTTGGCGCGGTTGCGGTTTTCGTAGTTGCCGATCTTGTTCCAGTACTCGGGCGTGAGCGCCGCCATCAGCTCATCGACGCCGACTCCCTGCTCCGGAACGAGGATGCGCATCGAGAACAATCCATCCTCATAATACTTGTCGACAACCGTGCAGAGCTCGTCGCGGTAATACGACCCTCCCGCGCTTCCGACCATGAGATTCACGGCGCGGAGTTTGTTTCCGTCCTTGTCGAAAAATGACTCATCCTTGAGCGTGGCATCCTTATCGAACGGCTTCTCCCACTTCTGGTCGAACAGAATGGCATTCACCAGGAGCATCACCGAATCCGCATCGAGCCTGTCGAGCATGTTCAGAATCATCTTGTCCGTGTGATCGCTGATCCACGTGTTGACATCGCGGATCGTCGAGTCATCGAACGGCGCCTTCAAAACCGACGCATAATACTTTTTCGCGCAGAGATCCAGGAATTCCTTTCGCACATTCTCGGCGTAGTCATCCTTGATCCAGACCGAATTGGACACGGTCAGGTACTTCTCGCCCTGCGACCACGCGATCATCTGCGAGAGAAACTCGTTCATGTCCTCACGCTTCATCCCGAACAGCTTCTCAAACTCCGCGAGCGTCTCACCCCCGGCGCCGTTCTCCGCCATTCCGACCGCGTACATCACCGAGAGCGGCGAGATCACCGTCGAGCCTCCGGTTGTTTCGCGCACCTTCCGCAGAAGCTCAAGCGCATACGGCACATATCCTTCGGCAAAATCGCTGCCGTCCGGAGCCTCATGCTTTCCCTTGATCTCCTCCGCCTCCGCAAGCGCCTCCGCGCCGGCCAGGTGACTGCAGCCCGAACAGACCGCCATCATGACAACCGCCAGAAGCAGCGCAGTCAGCTTTGTCACCAGGGAATGTCTTTTCATCATTTTTCGTATCATAACTGTCCCCCTGTCTCCCCGGAACCCGTACCATGCTCCTCTCCCGTCCCGGAGAATTTCGTTTTATGCCATAGATACGAACCGGGAACTCAGATTTATGAGACATTTTTCGAAAAATGAAAAAAAGTGTAACGGCCCCCTTGACAGTGTAACAGTGTTACGCTATAATGACGTCGTAACAGTGTTACACTGCGTGCACGGCAGAGTATTCAATCAAGCACGACCTACAAGGGAGGTGGTTCTTTGGATTCGGAACAAAAACTGATTTCCAAAAAAGCGCTCCTGGAACGGTATAACATTTCATACGGTTCGCTGTACCGATGGAAACGGAAAGGGTTGATTCCCGACGAATGGTTTCTGCGGAAGGCGACCGTGACGGGTCAGGAGACGTATTTTCCGGAGGAGCTGATCTGCGAGCGGATGGAGTTGATCCTTTCCGCGAAGGATGACGTTCTTCTGGACGAACTTGCGGCGCGGCTTTCGGGGGAGAGTCAGACCGAACCGTCCATGACCGTCGAGACCGCCTACGGCAGTCACACTCTCCGGCTCTCGGAGATTCGGACTGTCCGCATGACCGATCAAAACGGAGTTCAGACGGACATCACAAAACACATCATCAACTTATTAAGGGGAGGAACACAAGTATGAATATTTCCGGTTCCGGCAGTCTTCCGGGCGGCGATTACGGCGAAGACATCCGCATCAGCGGAAGCGGCAGCATCAAGGGCAGCATCAGCTGCACGGGGCTGACCATCTCGGGCTCCGGTCACGTTTACGGCGAGGTTAACTGCCACGGCAAAGTCCACGTGTCCGGTTCGGGCAAAATAGACGGCGCCCTGCACGCTGCGGAGGTCCATGTCAGCGGAAGCACACACATCGACGGTCCCGCAACCGTGGATCAGAAGATGCACGTAAGCGGCGCGGCACATGTTTTGTCGCTTCGCTGCGGTGAGCTCGAATCGAGCGGTGCGCTCAAGGCGTCCGGTGACGTCTCCGCGGAGAAGATTACCATCCGCGGCGCCATCCGCTGCGAAGGCCTGATCAATGCGGAAAATGTCGACGTCGACATGGGCGGTGACTGCTACGCCGACGCCATCGGCGGCAGCGTCATCCTGATCCGCGACGGCGCGATCCGCGGGCTGATCTCCCGCCTGTTCAAAAGCGCGGGCAACATCTTCACCGTCAAGAACAGCATCGAGGGCGATGACATCACGCTTTTCAATGTCGTGGCCGACACCGTGATCGGACGCAACGTCCGCATCGGCGACGGCTGCCGCATCCGCCATGTCATCTACGGCGAGTCGATCGACATCAGCGAGAAATCCGAAGTAGAACTCTACGAACCTTCGAATTGAAGTCTTTACTTTACGCCGAAATTGTGCTATAGTGTCGGTTGTCGGCGCTTGTAGCTCAGTGGATAGAGTAGTGGCTTCCGAAGCCAATGGTCGGGGGTTCGAATCCCTTCAGGCGCAACAAAGCGGGACACACCGTATCGTGTGTCCCGCATTTTTCGTTTTTTGGCAGCAATCGCACTTCTACCCCGCCGCCATCAGCTTGTCGCGAAACTCCGCAGGCATCAGCGATTCAAACTCGCTGAAGCGGTACACCATGTCGGAGAGAAACTCCTGCTTCGGCACCTGCGTGCGGTTGATCTCCCTCACCATGTCCGTCAGGCGCTCGCGGTCCGGAATCTTCGACACCGGCACAAGGATCACCTCGTGAATGCTCGACGGCAGGATCCAGAAATCATCCCCGATGCTGTCCCGGAACTCATTGAGAAACGGAAGCTCCAAAAGCGCTGCTGCCCCGCCGTTCGCATCGCTGTTGGAGAGCACATACATCGGAAAATCCCGCCTCTTGGCATCCCTCTCAAGCCCCTCTCGGAAGCGCTCTCTCGCCTCCTCCGAGCTCTTCCGCTCCGCCGCGCTCGCGGTGTCTTCGCCTGCGGTCTCCGAAGCATTTAAGATATCCAAAAGCACGTCCTCGATGCTCCGAAGAACCGGAGGAAGGTCCCTCGCGGAATTTCGAAGCGCAAGCTCCGTGAGCTCCTCCGTCGTCACTCCCCAGGTCGCAGCCTGATCGTCCGTGATGCGCACCGTGCCCACGCGCCGGTCATCCGTGTCGACCGTCCATTGAAAGCCGACCGCCAGATCCCCGATTTCGACGTGCGGCATGTTCGAGAGCATGTCCCGGTTCAGGGGCAGATTCATCAGTTTAAACTGAATGCGGTCCTTGATGTCCGCGTATCGCATCGACGGCTCCTGCTTCCACGGCAGCCGGTTGTTTTTGTACATCTCGACAACATCCTCGACGACGTGCTCCATCGTTCTTCCCTCGAGATATTGCTCATAGAACGGGTCAAGGTAGATCGTCGGCACTACGTTCGCGTCGCGGTAGCGGATCAAAAGTCCCTCCATCGTCACGTTGTTGTTCTTCTGAACGCTCTTGAGCACAGTTTCATAACCCTCCCCCAGCAGTTCCTTCGCCTGCTCGGCGATTTCCCGGCAAAAATCCTGAAATTCTTTCATGGCAAATACACCCCCGACAGTCCTCGGGTCCTTTCATTTTTCGATGGTTCGCCATGTGCACACAGTGATAATGATAATCCGCGGGGAAAGCCCATGCCTCCCGCAATCTGAAAACAGAAAAAAAGAGTTGTCGGTGATTTCCGACAACTCTATTGTACATGACCCACAGCCCCGTTGCAAGCAATTTCGGGGCTCTCCCACGGAGAATCCGGCGGGTGTTTTTTATGCAATTTGACCGGTTTTTGCGTGGTGATCTCGCCGAAGCAATGCCTCGTTTTGTCGCATTTTCACAAATCCCGGGTATCTTATTTCATCGCTGTCAAAAGCCGTCCCGCGAGCTCGCCGCTCATGGCGTCGCCGAACAACCCGCCCTGCGCCAGATCGATGCCGCAGTTCGCCGCCAGGGCAGCCGTTTCCTCGGCGTGCACATCGGGCAGAATCACATCGGCCTCCATGCGATGCGCCGTCATCGAAACTACCGAGAGGATCTCCGTCGCCTCCTCGGCGGTGCAGCCCTCCGGCGCCCACGCGGTCAAAAGCCATGCGTCAAACGGCAGCCGCTGCAGTTCTCCCGTAGGGATGCGCGGCAGTCCCGTCGTCTCTAAAACGAAGCGAACCCCGAAGTTGGCGAGCTTGCGCATGCGGTCCGCCGCATCCGCCACGCTCTTCATCACGGCCTTCTCCGACACCTCGAAGATCACCTTGCGAAGGTCCAGCTCCAGCGTCTGCAAAACATCGTACGTCGTCTTGATAAACTCGCGGTTGGCGAACATCCGGTCCGTCACCGGGATCACGCACCGCACGTCGGAGACGCCCATCTCCTGATATCTGCGAAGCTCCTCGCACGCATGGTGAAGCATCGCCTCGTACACAAGCATGGCGAGTCCGCTGTCGTCGATCTCCTTCATAAAATCCTCGCCGACCAGACGTCCCTCCGGAGTCTGCAGCATCGGCGTGATGACCATCTGCTCCGCACGCCCCGCCGAGAGACGAACCCGCGGCGTCACCGGGTACTCTAAAAGCCTCGCGCGAACCGCCTCCGTCACCATCGCCTGGTGCGCCATCCGGTTCATCGCTTTCGCGGCCATCTCCTGACTGTAGAAGCAATACGCGCTGCCCGTCCCGGTCATCGCCTCCTCCATCGCAATTCCCAGATTCATGTCCAGAAGCTGCATCGTCGTGCCGTGCTCGGGCGCGATCACAACCGCACCGTACACGGTCGGGAACACCTCCGCGCCGTTGTTCATCATCGGAAGCGACAGAAGCTTAAAGAGCTTGTCGATCTTGCCGACATAATCCTTGCGGTGCACCACGCGGCGCGTCAATACGGCAAATGCATCCTCCGAGAGGCTCACGAGCGAATCGTCCTCCTCGTTCATCGAACTGCGCAGTCTCTGCACAACCTCCTGGCGCATCTCCGCGTTGTTGCGACCGAGCAAAGTCACCGCACTCGCATCCTCGTCGCGGAACTCAAACATCGCAAGCCCGATCTCCTCGCCGTCGATATTCTTCGAAATCTCCTCCGCGAACAGCTCCGCGAGCTGCTGGCGGTTGGGCAGATCGGTGTTGGTGTCGTAGTAGGCCAGACGATTGGCTTTCTCGTATCTCGTCTTCAATTCATCGCACGCGTTCGCCAGACGGTCGCGCATCTGCGCCGCCTCACGGTACGCTGCCTCGGTCTTTTTGAGGCTTCCGGCTGTCTCCGCGAGCTCTTTCTCGCGCTTGCCGACCGCCTGCGCCGCGCTCTTCCACCGGTCGATGAACACCACATTGGCGATCAATGCGACGATGGCGATCAGCACGGTAATGATCAATGCAACTTTCATGGGTCCCCCTCGTGCGGCCTCGTTGCCGCCGATGACAAAAAACGGTTTCCTGTGCGTGTAAACAAATCGCTGTAAATAGCAAAAGACCCTACCTCCGTCTGTCCGGAGATAGGGTGATATCGAGGCGACGTGACTTGAACACGCGACCCCCGCGTCCCTAACACGGTGCTCTACCAAACTGAGCCACGCCTCGAGCTTGCGCCTTGCTGCTTCGAGCGCATTCCGTCCGAAGTACAAAACGAAAAAGCTGGAAATCAGATTCGAACTGACGACCCCTTCATTACGAGTGAAGTGCTCTACCGGCTGAGCTATTCCAGCATGCGCAAATGCGCTACTCCCGGATACTGAAACCCGGAAGAAAATCGAGGCGACGGGATTCGAACCCACGACCTCTGCGTCCCGAACGCAGCGCTCTACCAAACTGAGCCACGCCTCGAATTTTCGCGTGCTTTGATATTATGCAACAAGAACATGGAAATGTCAAGCGGAAAATATCACTTTTTTACGCAAGCGAAAATCAATTCTGAAACGACCCTTTTTCAGGGATTCAAAACCTAGTTCAGGTCGTAATACATCTGTACGGTGCCGTCCGCTCCCTCGGAGATAAAATAGATCTGCAGAGACAGCGGAACCCACATGACGGACTCCATCTTAATCTTGTTGTTGCCGAATTTTTCCTTCAGCTTCGCATCGATGGAAGGAATGCCCGTCTTGTCGTAGTTCGAGCCTTCCGAGTAGTAAATGATCAGCTCTTTATTCTTCTCCTTTACGACAATCTCCTTAAGCTCTGCGTTGATCGCAGGATCCTGCACGCACTCCCAGATGGCCTGCAGCAGCTCATTGACGGTCTGAACATCCTTGTCCACGCGGCCTTCGATCGCATCCAGCTGGTACTGCTTCAGCCACGAGGACCAGTTGCTCGGCTCCTCCTCGTTGCCGGGATTGAACTTCATCGACTCGAACTTTTCCTTCGCAGCGGTCGGAAGGTTGATCTGCGTCGTACCGATGTTGGAAACCGTGTACGTCTGCTCCGCCTTCGTGCCGTCCGAGAGCTGGAACCGCATCGCAATCTCCTTGAGCACAGCGCCGTCGTAGCTCATGGTTATCTCAATGTCGCCGCATTCTGCGATGCGCGCAAGCGAATTGTCACCGTAGTAGTACAAAAGCCCCTTGAAGTTGTTCTTGAGCGAGTCTAAAAAGCCCGCGATCATCTCCTTGCGGATGATAAAGACATCCGAACCGTCCTCGGTCTGATGATACCCGAACGTCTTCTCCAGATACTCGGTGCTTCCGAACGGAGCCAGCAACGACGCAAGCGATGCATTTTCCGGAATCAGGGTCTTCGGCCAATCCGGAAAAAGGTCCGCGCACATGTGCACGAACGCCTGGAATGCCTCGTCGCCGGGCTCGTGCAGACCGTGGACGAACGCGTACATGTAGCCCGCGTCCTCCTTGCTGATCGGCACATACTCGTAGTTCATCTTGCTGTCGCCCCACCAGGTGTAAAGGTGGATTCCGCCGTTCGGCTGCAGAAACGCGTACTCGTGCTCCTTCGTGCCGTCCTCGTAGATGCTCTCCTTGAACGCCAGCTCGCCGTCATCGCACTTGATGAAGCGATAGTTGTTGGCCTGCTTTGTCGGCTCCGATTCCGTGGGCACCTTCGCGGTCACCGCAGCGCTGAAGGAGAAGTTTCCGTCGGCAAATGCGTTGTGCGCCGCAGTGAGAATTCTCTCAAACGGTGTTCCCGTGAGCACGACCGGCTCCTCCGTAGGTTCCGGCGTGGGCGTCCCCTGCTCCGCCGACTTGGTCGGCGTCGGCGTGTTCGTCACGTCATTTTTCGTCTCATTGTCCGTTTTCTTGCCGCAGCCGGCCAGCATCACCAGCACCAGGACAAGAATCGTAAGCAGCTTTTGTTTCTTCATAACACACCCCCGTAAATAACAAAACACTCTGCCCGTGAACACTCACAGGCTTTTCACCAGTATATCACCGCGCGGCCTGTTCGTCAATATGATTTACCTATAGTTTTCGCACTTTTCGCAAGTTCCGGTTGCATTTTCAACGAAAAAGGCCGCACCCGGGATGAGTGCGGCCGCAAATCATTGCAATTTCTATTTACTTTGTAAGCAGTCCCATCAGCTTGGCGCTGCGCTCCATGAACGCAGTCATGTCAGCGGGCTCGAGCGGACCGTGCGAAATTCTCGCAAGGTCGTCGATCTGCGCGCACAAAAGTGCGGTATTCTCGCCGTCGGCATTGTCCTTTACGTACTTCACAAGGTCGTTTCCGGCATTCAGAACAAGCGTCGAATCGTCCGGAAGTCCGGCCTGCGCCATGCCGTACATCGCCATCATATCCTGCATGCGGCGGCTGTCCTCCGAGAGCGTGATCATCGCCGGAATCGCCGCGTTCTTAAGCTTCTCTACCTTGATGTCGAGCTCGCTTCGGTCAAGTGCCTTTCGGAAAATGGTCGTAAGAGCCTCGGTCATCGCCTTGAGCTCCTCCTCGTCGGCCGCCTCCTTCAGGGTGTCCGTCACGTCCGCGTCGATGCGGCGGAACGTAACCGTATCATTTTCCTGCTCAAGCTGCGTGATGAACGGCTGGTCGATACGGTGCGTCATGATCAGCGCATCCACGCCGTTGTCGCGGAACATATTGATGTACTGGCTCTGCTGCTTCTCGTCGGTCACATAGTAAACGACGGTCTTCTCCGGCTCCTTCGCGTCGTCGGTCTTCGCGTCGTCGGTCTTCGCCTCATCCGCCTTGGTCTCGCCCTCGGTCTTCGGCTCCTCCGCCTTCACATCCTCGGCCTTCGCCTCCGCAGTATCGCCCTTGGCAGCTTTCGCAGCCTCTACGTACTCCGGCAGCGTGATGTACTTGCCGTCTAAATTCTTATAGATGAGGAAGTCCTTCATCTTGTCGCGGAACTTCGAATCCTTGAGGCAGCCGTACTTGATGAACGGGCAGATGTCGTCCCAGCATTTTTCGTAGTTTTCGCGGTCGGTCTTGTACATGCCGGCGAGCTTGTCGGCAACCTTCTTCGCGATGTAGTCGCTGATCTTTTTCACGAAGCCGTCGTTTTGCAGCGCGCTTCGGGAGACGTTCAACGGGATATCCGGGCAGTCGATGACGCCCTTAAGGAGCATCAGAAACTCCGGGATGACCTCCTTGATGTTGTCCGCGATGAAGACCTGATTGTTGTAGAGTTTGATCGTGCCGTCAAGGCTGTCGTACTCCGTGTTGATCTTCGGAAAATACAGAATACCCTTCAAATTGAACGGGTAGTCCATGTTCAGATGAATCCAGAACAGCGGCTCCTTGTAGTCGTGGAACGTCGTGCGGTAGAAGTCCTTATACTCCTCTTCCTTGCACTCCGAAGGGGTGTGCAGAAACAGCGGGAACGTCTCGTTGATCGGCTTCGGGCCCTTCTTCTCCTTCGCCGTGTCCTCCTTCGCCGTGCCGTCCGCGTCGACCTCGGCGTCAATCACCTCGGGCTCCTCCGCGGGCGCGGGCTTCGTCGCATCCTCGAAGAAGATCGGAACCGGCATGAACGAGCAGTATTTGCCGAGAACTTCCTTCACGCGGTACTCGTTCGAGAACTCGTAGCTGTCCTCGTTTAGGTACAGCGTGATCTCCGTGCCGCGCTCCGTGCGGTCGGAATCGCTCATCTCATAGTTCATGCCCTCCTCGGACTCCCAGTGCACAGCCGTCTCGCCGTCCTTGTAGGAGAGCGTGTCGATGGTCACCTTGTGAGCCACCATGAACGCGCTGTAAAAGCCGAGACCGAAGTGACCGATGATCTGGTCCTCGTTCGCCTTGTCCTTGTATTTTGCGAGGAAATCGGTCGCGCCGGAAAATGCGATCTGGTTGATGTACTCCTTGACCTCATCCGCGGTCATTCCGATACCGTTGTCGATAACTGTGAGCGTCTTCTCCTCGGGATTGCTGCGCACGATGATCTTCCACTCGTTGTCGTCCGCGATCTCGGCCTCGCCGATCAGCGCAAGCTTCTTAAGCTTCGTGATGGCGTCGCAGCCGTTCGAGACGAGCTCGCGCAAAAAGATGTCGTGGTCCGAGTAGAGCCACTTCTTGATGATGGGGAATATATTTTCCGAATTGATGGACAGATTGCCCTGTTCCTTAGCCATAATAACACCTCCGTGATCGTCCGCGCCGGGCGCGAACCTTCGTAATTTCGTCGTGTGGGACGGTCGCTTTTAAGGCTGCGCCCTCCCCGCAAACACCAGTATACTCCGCCCTGAAAGACTTGTCAACAAAAATTAGCACTCATTTTGTAAGAGTGCTAACAGTTGTTTTATATTCATCCCAAAAGCTCCGAAACCGCGACCAGATACTCGGCCTCCGTGCGGCATTTGTGGATTCGTTTTTTCGCCTTCGCGGCATCGGGGAAACGGTCCCCGAGGTATCCCCAGACCTCTTTCATCTTAAAGAGCGTGTCCTTGCTGCCCCACAGCGCGACGTACGCTGCGTACAGATCGTCGTGGAACTCCCGAAGCTCTTTTGCGCTCATCGGCACACCGCCCGCAAGCTCGCGAAAAATGCCCGGGTCCGTCACCGCCCCGCGGCCGATCATCACGGCCCGAAGGTTCGGGAAGCGCTCCGTGAGTCTCCTCGCCTGATCCGCGCTCTTCACGTCTCCGTTGTAGCAAAGCGGAAGCTTACTGTTCTCGTAGGCGTAGGCAAATGCCTCCATATTCGGCGTCCCCTCGTACCACTCCTCCCGGACTCTCGCGTGCACGATCAGTTCCGAGATCGGATAGCGGTTGTATACCTCCAGAATCTTCGGCCATTCCTCCTCTGCGTTCGCAAAGCCGAGTCTGGTCTTGACCGAAACCGGCATCGGAAGGTCCTGCGCGAACATCCGGTCAAAGAAGCGCTCCATCACCTCCGTGTCGCGCAGGAAACCGCTTCCGCGGTTTTTCTTGACGACCGTCCCCGAGGGGCATCCGAAGTTCAGGTTGACCTCCGTATAGCCGAGGTCCGCCATCAGCCGAAACATCGCGACCGCCGCGTCGGGATCGTCCGTAAGAACCTGCGGCACGACCGGCAGACCGGCATTGTGCGAAGGGTCGACCTCACGCCCCTGGCGCGTCTTGAAGGCGCACCCGGTCACAGGCGAAAGAAACGGGGTGAAGAATTTGTCCACCCCGCCGAAATGCTTTTGCAGAATCTGCCGGAAGAGGTAGCCGGTGACTTCCTCCATCGGCGCAAGATACCATTGTGTCATGGGACCTCCGAACCGTCCGGATCACTTCTTAAACAATGAGAAGGAACCGAAGATCACATCAAAATACCGCGACTCGACCAGAATTGCCAGGTGAAGCGGATAATATACATAGAACAGCGTGCGAACCCACGGGCGCGTGCCCTTTTCGTAGCCGAGCTTGCCGTTGTAGCTGTACAGAATGGGAAGTGCGATCATCCATGCAACGATGTACACCAAAGACCCGATTCCCGCTAAAACGCCGGCGATCGCCAAAGCGACCATCATGGTCTTCCGCTCCTCGCGGAAGATAAAGCATGCCGCCACCGTGAACGGTCCGACAACCGCATAATCCATCTGTCCGATCAGGCAGATGATCACCGCGCAGATGACGATCGCGCACATGCAGAGCATGTATCCGAGGTTCTTGACCACCTGCTGCGGAAGCATGTCGCCGTAGCGCTTCTGCAGCTTGTCCATCAGGATCAGCATGACAAGGCAGATCGTCAGCGTAAACAACACGTTGATCGGCATTACCCGGCCTGCGGTAAAGCTTGCCCTTGTCGTCGCATCCAGCGATTCCGCCCAGCGGTTGATCCCTTCTGCACCCCATGTCGTATCGCCGCCGGCCGCCGCATACGCCGCGTCCACGGCCTTCTGCGCCGCGATGGACTGCTGCAGCCACAGAAAGATCCAGAACAGCTCACCGATGAGAGCGGTAAGGAACAATCGAAGGGTGTATTTGCCGCGCGAAGCGGTCTTCAAAAAGCCCTCCGCCAGCAGAAAGCATGCGATCGGCATCGCCGGTCTTCCGATGATCCGAAGCCACTCGTACCAATGATTCTCCGGCGAGAGAAATACCACCGCCACATGGTCCACGGTCATCGTGATCAACAGCAAAATCTTCAGTCGAAACGAAGTCACTCTTTCGTCCCCCTAACAGTTTTCTTACCGCGGCGCTCCGGTTTGGGAAGCGCCACGCTCTGCAGCACCGCAATCGTTCTGGGCGGCACCGAAAGCGTATCCCCGGTGATGGTTCCCGCGGCAAGCAAGGCATCGCTTGCGAGCACGATCCGGAACGCATCGCGGCCGGGCAAAACGGGAATCGCAAAGGTCTGCTCCTCCCAGTACATATTGAACACCAGATAGAACGAGTCATCGCGGCCGTCGCGCCCGACCTTCGCAAAATCCCCGCTCAGCAAAATCCCGAGGCACCGGTTGTACGGGCCGTCGTCCGGTCTCCAGGCATCGCGGCCGTGGACCGAAACGTCCGGAGCGCCGCTCGCCAGATAGTCCGTCCCCCGCAGAGGAATCGGATTGTGAAGCGCAGGATGTGCCTTGCGAAGCGCGATCGCCGCGCGCACGAACTCGGTGAATTCCGCCTGCTTCTTCGCCTGCGACCAGTTCACCCATCCGGTCGGATTGTCCTGATTGTAGGCATTGTTGTTGCCGCTCTGCGAATTGCCGAACTCATCGCCCGACAAAAGCATCGGAACACCCTGCGAAAGAAGCATCGCAAGGACGGCATTTTTCCTCATCCGAAGCCGAAGGTCGCGGATCTTCTTGCGCTTGTCCGGTCCTTCCGCACCGCAGTTCCAGCTGTAGTTGTAATCGCTTCCGTCGCGCCCGCGCTCGCCGTTCGCATCGTTGTGCTTGACGTCGTACATGTACAGGTCCGCAAGCGTGAAGCCGTTGTTGTCGGTAATGTAATTGATGACGCCCAGGTTCGCCGCATTCTTCGAAACGCGTCCGGCAAATGCTCTCGTCATCCCCTCATCGCCCTTTAAGAACTTGCGCGCATCAACCAGGAAGCCGTCGTTGTACTCCGCCAAAAGCGGCGTCTCCGGCTCCGCCGTCATGCGGTAGACAGCACCGGTGTCCCAGCCGTCGCAGAGGAATTTGACGTCCGCGAGGTACGGGTCCGCGGCAAGCATCGCCGTGTCCACCTGCGCCCCGATGATCCGGAAACCGTCGAGATGATACTCGCGAACCCAGAAGCGAAGCGCGTCCAGGACGAGGCTTCGGTTCGTATCCTGCGGGATCATCATCTCGGCGAGCACCTCGATGCCCGCGTTATGCAGTTTCTTCACGGTCTGGCGAAGCTCGATGTCGGCCGCGCCCGGAATATGCGCATAGGACGCCTTCGGCGCGAACAGAAAATAATGCTTCGCGTAGCCCCAGTAGTTCACCTTGTGCTCGCGCACCGACTCGGAGATCTCCTCGGGAATGCGCGGCATGCTGCCGTGATAAAAGCGCGTGCTCGCAAACGTGGGAACGCCCTCGGTCCGGTCGCCCTCCGCAAAGCACTCGTTGTATTCCGTAAACGGCATCAACAAAACCGCATTGACGCCCAGATTCGCAAGGTATTCCGCCTTGCCCGCAAGGCCCGCATACGTGCCCGCGGTGGCGGTCTTCAACTCCTTCGTAAAGCCGCGCACATGCAGTTTGTAAAGGATCAGATCATTCATCGGAATGTGCGGCCGCTCCTCGCCGTTCCAGCGAAACGCCTGCATGCGGACAACGCCGCGAACAAGCCGCGATGCCGCTGCCGTCAGTCGCTTCCCGAAGCGCTCACGACCCGCCACAAGACGCGCGTAGGGGTCCGTAAACCGCTCGCCCTTCGTCTCGTACTCATATTGCCAGCCGCCCTCGGGCGTCTCCGCCGGAAGCTTCACGCTGACACAGAAGACGGAGCCGTACCGGTCCGCCGTCTCCATGACGATCGCATACTCGGGCTCCGCTGCCGCTCCGCGGTACACAAAAAGAGTGACCTCGGACGCCCCGGGCACCGAGACCGCAAAATTCACAAATGCCCCGGCCGCGGTTGCTCCCAGCGGCTCCGGCGCACCCATTTTCCAATCGACGGTGTTTTCGCTAATCACCCTCATCCTATCACCCCGCCTTGTTTAGTCGTCCTCCTCCGCGTTGACGACAAGCTTCTGACGCTTCACGGCCATCTCGTCGCTCTCAAGGTACTCGTCGTACGTCGTCACCTTGTCGATCAGCGAGCCGTCCGGCAGAATCTCCATGATACGGTTGCCGACGGTCTGAATGAACTGGTGGTCCTGCGACGTGAACAATGCCACGCCCGAGAACTTCATCAAGCCGTTGTTGAGAGCCGTGATCGACTCCATATCCAAATGGTTCGTGGGCTCGTCGAGGATCAAAACGTTCGCGCCCATGATCATCATCTTCGAAAGCAGTACGCGCACGCGCTCACCACCGGAGAGCACGTTGACCGGCTTCACGCCGTCGTCTCCCGCGAAGAGCATGCGCCCCAGGAAACCGCGGACATACGTCACATCCTTCTCGGGCGAGAACGGCATCAAAAAGTCCACAATCGCCTCACTGCCCTTGAACAATTCGGTGTTGTCCTTCGGAAAATACGCCTGCGTAGTCGTAATTCCCCACTTGTACTCGCCGGCATCGGGCTCCATCTCGCCCGCCAGGATCTTGAACAAAACGGTGCTCGCCATCGTGTTCGAACCAACAAATGCAACCTTGTCCTCTCGTCCGAGCACGAACGAGATGTCGTCCAAAACCTTCACGCCATCGATCGTCTTCGAGAAATGCGAAACCGTGAGAACCTCGTTTCCGATCTCGCGGTTCGGACGGAAGTCGATGTAGGGATACTTGCGGGAGGACGGCCTGATATCGTCGAGCTCGATCTTCTCGAGAGCGCGCTTACGGGATGTCGCCTGCTTGGACTTGGAAGCGTTGGCCGAGAAGCGCTGGATGAACTCCTGCAGCTCCTTGATCTTCTCTTCCTTCTTGCGGTTTGCCTCCTTCATCTGCTTGATCATCAACTGGCTCGACTCGTACCAGAAGTCATAGTTTCCGGCGTACAGCTGAATCTTCGAGTAGTCGATGTCCGCGATGTGCGTGCAGACCTTGTTGAGGAAATAACGGTCGTGGGAAACCACGATGACCGTGTTGTCAAAGTTGATGAGGAACTCCTCAAGCCACTGGATCGCCGCGAGGTCGAGGTGGTTCGTAGGCTCGTCCAAAAGCAGAATGTCGGGGTTGCCGAACAGCGCCTGCGCAAGCAAAACCTTGACCTTGTCGCTGCCGTTTAACTCGCTCATCTGCATGTAGTGCATATCGGTCTCGATGCCGAGGCCGTTCAGAAGCGTCGCCGCATCGGACTCCGCCTCCCAGCCGTTTAACTCGGCAAATTCATTCTCGAGCTCACTCGCCTTGATACCGTCCTCCTCGGTGAAATCCTCCTTGGCGTAGATGGCATCTTTCTCCTGCATGATGTCGTACAGACGCTTGTTGCCCATGATAACGGTGTCGAGCACGTTAAATGCGTCGTACTTGAAGTGGTCCTGCTGCAGGAACGAGAGTCTCTGTCCGGGCGTGATGATAACATCGCCCTTCGTCGGCTCCAGCTGGCCGTTTAAGATTTTGAGGAAGGTCGACTTGCCGGCGCCGTTCGCACCGATGATGCCGTAGCAGTTGCCCTCCGTGAATTTGATGTTCACATCCTCAAACAGCGCCTTCTTGCCGATGCGCAGCGTGATGTTACTTGCCTGAATCATTGGTATGTCTCCTTACTAATGTATTCTGCTTAAAAACATGAATTCACAAACCTCACTCATAGAAATCGACGATGTCGATTTCTATTTCGTGTGGGCGGGCGGCAACTTCATTGCCGCTCGCCCCTTGTCATAATCACTGCCAATCTCGAAAGCAAGCTTTCGGATTGCCCGTGATTACGCCAAGAGGTTTGTTCATTCAGTTACCTTTCTTTGATCAGATTTCGAATAACATTTCCGCGTAGGTCGGAACCGGCCACAGGTCACGGTCGATCACCATCTCAAGGCGGTCGATCGGCTTGCGCAGTGCCTCCATCGCCGGAACAACGCGGTCGTGGAAGAACTCTGCCATCTCGCGGCCCTCCTGCTTCGAGACTGCCTCCTCGTCAAGGTTGCGAAGCTCCGTAAGAGCGTCCTGCGCCTGACGCAGCAGCTGCGATGTCTCGAGCAAAAGCTCGATCTGAACGCTCGTGTCCGCCTCGGGAACCGCCTCTGTCACGGTCTTCACGGAGTCCGCAAGACGCGTCGTGAAACGGATCACGGCCGGGATATATTTGCAGCCCGCCATGGAGATCATGGTGCGGGCCTCGATGTTGATGGCCTTTGCGTAAATCTCGTAGTCGATCTCGGCGCGGCTTCGAAGCTCGGTCTCGGACATGACGCCCTGGTGACCGAACGTGGCGATTGCCTTGTCCGTCACGAGCGCCGGGATGGCGTCCACCATCGAGCGCAGGTTCGGAAGACCGCGTCTTTCGGCCTCCTCGACCCACTCCTGCGAGTAGCCGTTGCCGTTGAAGATGATGCGCTCATGCTCCGCGAGCGACGACTTGATCAGATCGTGAACGGCCGACTCGAAGTTTTCGGCATTTTCCAAAATATCCGCGTAGCGCTCGAGCGTCTCGGCCACGATGGTATTGAGGGTAGTGTTCGCGTCCGCGATGGACATGGACGAACCGACCGAACGGAATTCGAATTTGTTGCCGGTAAATGCAAACGGCGACGTGCGGTTGCGGTCCGTCGCGTCACGGCCGATCGAAGGCAGCGTGGACACGCCCGTGTAGAGGCGGCCCTCCTTCTTCAGGCGCTTTGCCTCACCGGTCTCCACGAGCTGCGTCACGACGTCGTCGAGCTGCTCGCCGAGGAACACGGAAACGATTGCCGGCGGAGCCTCATTTGCCCCGAGACGATGGTCGTTGCCGGGGTTTGCCGCGGAAAGTCGCAGCAGATCCGCGTGGTTGTCGACAGCCTCGAGCACAGCCGTAAGGAACAACAAGAACTGGATGTTCTCGTTCGGCGTCTTGCCCGGATTTAAAAGGTTCTTGCCGGTGTCGGTGATCAGCGACCAGTTGTTGTGCTTGCCCGAACCGTTCACGCCCGCAAACGGCTTCTCGTGCAGAAGGCATGCGAGGCCGTGGCGCTTTGCCACCTTCTTCATGCACTCCATGATCAGCTGGTTGTGGTCCGTGGAAACATTGACCGTCGTGTAGACCGGAGCCAGCTCGTGCTGCGCGGGCGCCGCCTCGTTGTGCTGCGTCTTCGCGTAGATGCCGAGCTTCCAGAGCTCGCGGTTCAACTCCTTCATAAAGGCGCCGACGCGCTCCTTGAGGCTGCCGAAGTAATGGTCGTCCATCTCCTGCCCCTTCGGAGGCTTCGCGCCGAAGAGCGTGCGGCCCGTGAAAATGAGGTCCTCACGCTTCATGTAGTTCTTGTGGTCGATCAGGAAATACTCCTGCTCCGCGCCGACCGAGCACTCCACACGCTTTACGTCCGTGTGGCCGAACAGCCGCAGCACGCGAAGCGCCTGCTTGTTGATGGCCTCCATCGAGCGAAGAAGCGGTGTCTTCATATCGAGCGCATCGCCCGTGTAGGAACAGAATGCCGTCGGAATGCACAGCGTCACGCCCGAGGCATCCTCGCGCAAGAACGCAGGCGAAGTGAAATCCCACGTGGTGTAGCCGCGCGCCTCAAACGTCGCGCGCAGACCGCCGCTCGGGAAGGAGGATGCGTCCGGCTCGCCCTTGATGAGCTCCTTTCCGGAGAACTCCATCATCGCCTTGCCGCCCGGCGCCGGCGTGATGAACGAATCGTGCTTCTCCGCGGTGATTCCCGTGAGCGGCTGAAACCAATGCGTAAAATGCGTCGCTCCGCGCTCGATCGCCCAGTCCTTCATGCATCCCGCAATCACCTGCGCGACGTCGCCCGTGAGCTGCTCCGAACGCTCCATCGCCGTCTTCCACGCCTCGAAGGTCTCCTTCGGAAGGCGCTGCTTCATCACCGTTTCATTGAACGAGTCCATTCCGAAAATGTCCGTCAATTGCTCCGCCATGTCTCCACCTCTGTTTCCCGTGATCTTACAATACAACACAAACGCCGCTACGGCGTCTTATCCAAATGAATATCGATCTGCCGGAACGGAATCGAGTATCCGCGCTCCTGCATCGCATATTTGATCTCTTCCATCAGCCCGAAAAATACAGGCCAGTAATCTTCCTTCTTCACCCAGCACCGGAACACCATGTTCACGGAGCTGTCGCCGAATTCCTTGACATACACCTCGCGCGGACGGTCGGCGAGAATTCCCTCGCGCCCTTCCGAGATCGTCATGAGCATCTCCCGCACGCCGCGGATATCATCCTCGTACGAAATCGGCACGATGATGTCGACACGCCGCTCCGGCTGCGCCGAGACGTTGATCAGGTTCGTGTTGGCAAGCCCGCCGTTGGGAAAGATCACCGTACGGTTATCGGGCGTAAGAAGCGTCGTGTAGCAGATACCGATCTCCCGCACCGTTCCTTCCATGCCGGAGGCCACAATGAAATCCCCGACACGGAACGGTCTCGTGAGAAGGATCAACACGCCGCCCGCAAAGTTCGAGAGGCTTCCCTGCAGCGCCAGACCGATCGCCAGGCCGGCGGAACCGATGATGGTCGCAACCGACGTGATCGGAAGTCCCAGAAGCTCGAACAGAATCACGAACAAAATCGCATACAAGCCTACCTTGCACAGCGACAGCAGGAATCTCGCAAGGCCCGGGTCCATACCCTTCTGCTCTCTTGCAAGAAGCGCCCGCTCCGTCACCGACACGATCTTACGGATCACCTTGCGGCCGATCCACAGCAGCACGAGCGCGAACAAAACGCGCACGACAACCGCCGAGAACAGCGACATGGCCCTCGTAAAATCTCCGTTGTACAGGCACTCGATAAATTCTTTCATGCTTTACTTCTCCTTGAGGATCGGCGTGCACGTGAAGATCGCGCAACCGAGCGGAGGAATCGTGATCTGGATGGAATTGTCACGTCCGTCGACGCGCTCCTCCTTCGACTGCTTCAACCGCGCATTCACATGGCCGCTGCCGCCGTAGCAGACGGCGTCGCTGTTGAAGATTTCTTTGTATTTGCCGGCGAACGGAACGCCCACGGACTGCTTCTCGTACACCACAGGGGTGAAGTTGCAGATGACAAACAACGACTCCGCGGGATTCTCCGTCCGGCGAACGAACGAAACGATACTGTGGTCGGCATCGAGGCAGCTCATCCACTCGAAGCCGTCCGGATCCTGGTCAAGCTTGTAAAGCGCCGGATGTGAGACGTACAGCGCGTTTAAGTCGCGAACCATCGCGTTCATCTTGGCGTTCAGCGTGCCGCCCTCGTCGCCCTCGACCTTGTCGGTCAGAAGATGCCACTCGAGGCTTTTCTCCTCGTTCCACTCCGCGAGCTGCGCCATATCCTGGCCCATGAACAGAAGCTTCTTGCCCGGATGGCAGGTCATGTAGCCGTACGCCACGCGAAGGTTTGCGAACTTCTCCTCGTAGGTGCCGGGCATCTTGCCGAGCATCGAGCCCTTGCCGTGCACAACCTCGTCGTGCGAGAGCACCAGAATGAAGTTCTCACTGTATGCATAGATCATGCTGAATGTGAGCGATCCGTGGCATCCGCGGCGGAACAGCGGATCCTGCCGCATATACGTCGTAAAATCGTTCATCCAGCCCATATTCCACTTGAAGTCAAAACCGAGGCCCTCATCGTCGAGGTCACCGGTGATCTTCGGCCATGCCGTCGACTCCTCCGCGATCATCAATGCACCGGGCACGCGCTTCTTCGCGATGGAATTGAGGTGCTTCAAAAGCTCGATCGCCTCGAGGTTCTCGTTGCCGCCGTACATGTTGGCAACCCACTCGCCGTCATTTTTCCCGTAGTCGAGATACAGCATCGACGCCACCGCATCCATGCGAATGCCGTCCACGTGATACTTCTCAAGCCAGAACAGCGCGTTGGCGATCAGGAAGTTGGAAACCTCCGGCCGGCCGTAGTTGAAGATCAGCGTTCCCCAGTGCGGGTGGCTGCCCTTGCGCGGGTCCTGATGCTCGTAGAGGCACGTTCCGTCGAAGTTCGAGAGGCCGAACGTATCTCTCGGAAAATGAGCCGGCACCCAGTCGAGGATCACGCCGATCCCCTGCTCGTGCATGTAATTCACAAAATACATGAAATCTTCCGGCGAACCGTAGCGTGATGTCACCGCATAGTAGCCGGTCACCTGATAGCCCCAGGAAGCGTCCAGCGGATGCTCCATCAAAGGCATTAATTCGATGTGCGTATAGCCGGTCTTCTTCACATACTCCGCCAGCATCACGGCGAGCTCGCGGTAGTTGTAGAAGCTTCCGTTCTCCTCCGCAGGCTTCTTCCACGATCCGAGATGAACCTCGTAGATCGACATCGGCGAAGCCTTGAAATCGATGACCTTGCGGTCCTCAAGATATCTTCCGTCCGTCCAGTCGAAGCCGCGCAGGTCGGCAACCTTCGATGCCGTACCGGGGCGAAGCTCCGCGGCATTGGCGTACGGATCGGCCTTAAGGTACGTCAAACCGCCCTTGGTCTTTAACTCGAACTTGTAAAGCTCTCCCGCGCCGACGCCCGGAAGGAACAGCTCAAAGATACCGCTGCCGCCGAGTCTGCGCATCGGGTAGAGACGACCGTCCCAGTGGTTGAAGTCGCCGACCACGCTCACGCGCATCGCGTTCGGCGCCCACACCGCAAAATACGTTCCGTCCACGCCGTCAAGCGTCATCGGATGCGCTCCGAGCTTGTCGTAGACGGTATAATGAATGCCGGCGTTGAACTCGCGACAGTCCTCCTCGGTAATCTGCGGCCAGAAGCGGTACGCATCCTCGCAGGTCCGCTCGCCGCCCGGATAGAAGAAGCGGAAACGATACCGTCCCTCCGGTGCAAGGCACGCGAAGAACCCGCCGTCATCGACGCGCTCCATCTCGACCTCCTCGGCCTTTCCCGCCTCGCCCAAAAGCACAACCGCTCTCTCGGCATCCGGATCGAACGCCGTGTACAGCATTCCGCTCTTGGTCTTGTGCGCTCCCAGCACCTGATGAGGATCATCGTGCTCCGAATACACGATCGCCTCGATCTCCGGCCATTTCATCAGCTTGTACAACGTCTCATCCATACTCGCTTTTTCCTCCGTTACGTGTTATTTTCACTCCGGTTTACTACGCATTACTCAAGATACCACGCATCCGTCGAGGTATCTCCCTCCTCCGGCTTCGGGGTGTATTTGCGCAAAATCTTCTCCATGAGAAGCGACTTTAACAACGTGTACACCGCGAAGGCAAAAAGATATGCCGGCGGGAACAGGTAACACAAAAGACCCATCACAAGAAGAATCATCGTGATTCCGATCGTCGTCGGCAAATGACGCAGCGCAAGCACGAACGCCATGCGAAGCGTCTTGCGGATGGTCAGCGAAAAACGTGACAATACCGGGTACACATACATCGATATAAAGACAAACAATGCCGTGAACAGGAGCCAGACCGCAAAGTAGATCTGTCCGAACGTGCTGCCCGCGCGCATCGCCATCGCGTACTCATAACAGAAATACAGCGACACCGTGCATACCAGCTGAATAATACCGATGATGAATCCCTGCTTGAAGTTGTCCCGGAATGCCCGGAAATACTCTGTCGTCGCATAGCTTCTGCTTCTGCGAACGTTTTTCACGATTGCATAATAGAGCGCCGTGGCCGCCGGGCCGATGCCCAGGATCACGGTCAGAATGAAATAGAAATTCAATACCAGAACATCCCATGCCTTGTTCATGGCAGAGAAGAATTTATTTTCCGAGTTAAAGATGTCGCCGGCGTTCATAGAGCCCCCTTGAATCGTATTGCCGCGGCCTTGCGAAACCGCCTCTTTTCCGCGGTTTCCGAATGCAGCGCACAGTTATGATAATTGTACCTTATTTGCCGCTTTTCGTCAAGTCGCGAGTTGCCAAGTTTAGCTCCTTCGGCGGATTCCGAAACGGAACGCTTCCGCCGCTCATCGGAGTAGAATTTTTCGGCAAATTGTGGTATACTATCGGCAGCGAAGGTTTCTTACCGGAACACGGGGAACTTGTAAGGAGGAGAATTCGAATGGAACAAAGAGATTTCGGTTTGGTTTTCGGCGGCGGCGGGGGCAAAGGCTCCTACCAGATCGGCGTGTGGAAGGCGCTGCGCTTCCTCAAGATGGATTCCTGGATCAAGACGATCGCCAGCGACTCCATCGGCACGCTCAATGCCGTCATGTTCTTAAACGGGGATTATCAGAAGGCGGAGGATGCCTGGTACAACATCCGCCCGATTCAATTTTTGGACATCACGCCGGACGGCGTCTGCTCGCGTGAGGGCCTGATCAAGATTCTGAAGGAGCTGGTGGACCTGAAGAAAGTGTCCGAGTCGCCGATCAAGACGTACACGACGCTTGCGAAGCTCTCGCCCGCGACGGAGTCCTACCAGGTGATCCAGCGCCTCTTCAGCGCCCGCGATGACGATCTGGACATTGAGGGTGAGTATGTACCGTTAAACGGAAAGTCACCCGACGAGCTGATTCAGCTTCTTTTGGCCGCGACATCCATGCCGATTGTTTACGACCCTGTGACCATCAACGGTGTTCAGTACCGCGACGGCGGCATTTACGACAATCTTCCGCTTCGCCCTTTGATTGAGGACGACGTCAAGAATCTGATTCTCGTAAGTCTCAACCCGTCCTACGAGTACGACATCATGTGCGCGTCCCGCGCGGACACAATCATTTTGATCACGCCGAGTCAGGAGATCGGCGCCCTGCTCACCGGCACGCTCGACTTCGACGGCCGCAACTCCGCGTACCGCTTAAACCTCGGTTTCTACGATACGCTCCGCGCCTTCGAGTACTATGAGCGCCGCATGCTCGGCTTCCCTGTCTCCTCTGCGGAGAAGGAGGCCCGCGCCCGCGAGGATCACGAGAAAGCACTTGCCGCTGCCAACGCTGCCAACGCCATGGCAAGCGCCAACCGCAACTTCAGCAAGATCGATGAGATGATGAAGAAGCTTGGCCTGTAAAACCGAACAGAATAAAACATGCCCGGGAGGTTTGATGCCTCCCGGGCTTTTTCTACACTTGTAGTCTGTATGTTCCGAACGCCTGTGGCAACCCGTATTCCTCGGCAATCTCCCGCGGTGTCACCCGGACGTACTCCGGATTCGCAATTTTACGATTCTCGCCGACCGACGAGGCTTCCACACGGTATCCCCGCATCTCCCACTCCACGTGGCTGAATATGTGGCGGCTGTCCGCGAGCCGATGCGAGCGAAGCCCTCCGACATTTCCGTCCGAGCCGAATGCCTCCGCCAAAATCCCCTCCGCCGCCTTCTTCGCGGCGGCCGCGCCGAGGTGACCCGGAACGTTCGGGAACTCCCACATGCCGGCCAGCAGCCCCTTCGCCGGGCGGCGGTGAAGAAGCACTCTCCCGTCCGGATCGACAATCACAAGAATCGTCTTCCGCTCGACCGGCCTTGCCTTCCGCTCGGTTTTCTTCGGAATCTCATCGGTCAGATCCTCGGCAAATGCTCTGCACAAATGCTGCAGCGGACACTGGTCGCAATGCGGCTTCCCGTTCGGAATGCACACCGTCGCACCGAGGTCCATGACCGCCTGGTTGAACGCTCCGGCCTGTTCCTCCCCCTCCGTGAGCGCTGTCTGCAGACACTCCCGCACGTGCTTTTTAAACGCCTCCGTGCGAATGTCGTCGCGATAACCGGTCAGACGAGAGAAGACGCGCAGCACGTTGCCGTCCACAGCGGGAACGCGGATTCCGAAAGCGATGGAGGCGATAGCGCCCGCCGTGTAATCTCCGATGCCCGGAAGCTCGCGCAAAAGCGCGTAATCCGCGGGCAACGCTCCGTCACATCGCTCGCACAGCTCCCTTGCCGCCTTTGCGATGTTGCGGACCCGAGAGTAGTAGCCGAGCCCTTCCCACACCTTGATCAGGCGGTCCTCCGATGCCCCGGCGACCGAGGCGACCGTAGGGAATTCCCGCAAAAACCGTTCGTAGTAGCCGCGAACGGCCTCCACGCGCGTCTGCTGAAGCATGCTCTCGGAGATCCACACATGGTACGGCGTCGGATCTTCTCTCCAGGGCAGAATCCGGGCATTGTAAGAATACCACGCCAGCAGCGCCGGCACGGTCTCCCGATACAATTCCTCCTCGCTTCGCACTCTTCCCATGGGGTCCTCCGATACATGTAACAACATGGCAAAGCGGCCTCCGGCGCCATGCCGCAGACCGCTGTTCGTTTTTGATTATGCTCCCGCCGTGGCGGCTGCCGCCTCGGCCGAAAGAGCCGCTGCGTCCGCGATGATCGCTGTTTCCGCAGCATTTGCCGCATCTTCGCCCTTCAGCGCCTGCATCTGCAGCTGAGCCGTGACAAGGCCGTAGTAGATGCCCTTCTGCTCCATCAGCTCGTTGTGCGTTCCGACCTCCGCGATGTGGTGGCCGTCGATAACAACCAGACGGTCCGCATCCTTGAGGGTCGAGAGGCGGTGTGCGATGGCAAATGTCGTGCACCCTGCCGTCAGACGCTCCAGAGCCTTCTGGATCAGGTACTCGCTCTCCGTGTCGAGAGCCGAGGTCGCCTCATCGAGGATGAGAAGCTTCGGCTTGTTGAGGATGGCGCGCGCGATGGCAAGACGCTGACGCTCGCCGCCCGAAAGGCTGTAGCCGTGCTCTCCGACGTAGGTGTTGTAACCATCCGGCGTCTTCACGATGAAATCGTGGGCGTTGGCCATCTTGGCCGCCATGATGATCTCCTCCTCGGTCGCATCCGGCTTCGCGAATCGCAGGTTGTTGTAGATGGTTCCCGCGAAGAGGAAATTCTCCTGCAGAACCACGCCGATCTGCGAGTGGTATTTTTCGATGCGAAGGTCGTTGATGTCCACGCCGTCGATCAGAAGCTGGCCGTCATCGACCTCGTAGAGCCGCATGATCAGGTTGATGAGCGTCGATTTGCCTGTGCCGGAAGCGCCGACCAGACCGATCATCTCGCCCGGCTTCACCTTCAGGTTGATCTTCTCCAGAACCGGCTCGTACGAGCGGTATCCGAACGTTACGTCCTTAAACTCCACCGCACCCTTGACGTCGAGGTCAACCGCCTCTTCGTGATCCTTGATGAGCGGCTCCTCGTCCATGACGTCGTAGATACGCTCGAGGCTGGTCATCAGCTGCGTGATCATTCGCGGAAGGAACGTCATCCAGCCGAGCGGGCCGTACAGCATCCACGTGTAGTTGATGAACTGCTGCAGCTGGCCGACCGTAAAGCGGTCCTCTAAAACACCGACGCCGCCGAAGTATGTCACGACATACACGCCCATGCCCATGACGAACGAAATGATCGGGAACAGGGATGCCCAGAACACCTCGTTGCGCTCCTGAACCTTTGCAAATTCATCGGTCAGTTTGCGGAAATGCTCGGTCTCCTGCTCCTCGGTTCCGAAGGATTTGACGACGCGCATGCCCGCGAGGATATCCTGCAGACCGCTGTTTGTCTTGTCAAACCGGTGCCACTGCATGTGGAACCGGCGATGAATGTTCTTGCGGAACGAGATCGACAGTCCCAGAGCGATCGGCACGAACACGACCGACATGAGCGTGAGTTTCCAGTCCATCGTGAGCATGACCACAACAACCGAGATCATCGAGATGATGCACGAGAACATTCCGGCAAATGCTTCCTCCATGAACCGGCGCACCTGTCTCGTATCGTCCACGATACGGTTCATCAGCTCGCCGGGACGACGATCCTGGATGAACGAAAGAGACAGAATCTGCACTTTCTTGTAGAGCATCCTTCGAAGGTCCATGCTCATCTTCGTACCCATCGAGATACACATCCAGTACCGCAGCACGTGCAGTAAAATGGTGACGATCGTGATTCCGATCAGGATGGCCGCATAGATGAGGATCTCCTTCATTCCGCCGCGTCCGACCTTCAGGTAATCATCGATGAACACCTGCTGGATCTTCGGGATAACAAGCTGTACTACCGCCACGCCGACCATGAGAAGGGCGATGATGGCGAGCCAGCCCTTGTAAGCTCCGCAGAGCTTGAAAAACTTCCAGAGGACGGAGGGCTTGTGGCTGCACTTCGGGCACTCCTTCGTGCCGCGCAGCGCGCGTCCGCACACCGGGCAGGTCTTGTCGTATTCACGGCTGATCACCTGCTTCGGAATCCCGTCGCGCAGAAGAAGCGCTCCCTTGGCGATAAATGCCACTCTCGAAACGTGCTTCATCGTAAACCGTGCGAGGATCCGCTCTTCCGGGTCCTGCTCGGTGCGCACGATGAGGATTCCGTTGTTCACGAGCGGGTCGCACTTGAGGTACGTAATGTCCGAAAGTGCAAGCTCGGTCACAAGCTCCGCCCCCGAGATCACCAAAAGACGACGATCGGTCACGACGATGTAGCCGTCGTGCTTGATCTGACCGTCCGTCCCGATGTCGTAGGGCGAGCAGTACCGGATCTCCTCTCCGTCCGCCGGCGTGAATGCGCTTTGCTGCATCGCCGGCAAATCAAACTTCAAATTCATATATCATCCTTCCTGCTGCAAAGTTGCAGCACGAACCTTGTTTCCACGCAGGACCCCCAAGGCCTGCGATACCGTCAGTTACAGGAACAGGTCCAGCTTCTTCAATTCTCCCGCCGACAACTGTGTGTAGTCCGGAATCTCAAAGCGGTTGCCGTCCAGGTCGGTGATCATCAGTCGAACATCGCTCAGGCTTACAACCGAGCTCGAGTTCATGTAGATGACGAACTTGCAGGGACCGCCCGTGGTCTCAACATCCCAGTACGCATGACCGTACTCCTCGCGGATGTCGTGAATCTTCGTGATCACCGGCGTAAAATAGCGAAGGTCCATCTGCTCCTCGAGCATTTTGCGCGTATCCTTCGAGACATCCTTCGTGATGTCCTTGATGATACCGATCTCCTTGCTCTTCTCCTCCGTCGTGCGGATGGAAATGTATGTATTCGGCGCGGTGAAAGGGAAGCTTCTCACAACGCGGACGCGGTCGTAATGCTCCGGCTTGTCGTCCTCGCCCTTCGCAATGTCAAGCGAGACGAAGCCGCCGGCCGTGCGCGCAAAAACCGCATTTTCCCCGTTCAGGTAGCGAAGACGAAGCATGGCTTCGGTCTCCGCCTCCATCTGCTCGAGGTTAAATTCCTCATCGGCGCCTTCAAAATTCTTAAAACCCATATGATTACTCCTTTACTCAATGCCCTTCAAAGCCAAAGCCTTGGTCTGCAGTTCCTTCAGTTTGTAGTAAACGCCCTTCTTCGCCAGAAGCTCCTCATGCGTGCCCTGCTCCGCAATCTTGCCCTCGTCGATGACGATCAGCGTGTCTGCGTCGCGAAGCGTCGAGAGACGATGTGCGATGGAGATCGTCGTGCGTCCCTTGATGAGCATGTTGATCGACTGCTGGATCGCCTGCTCCGTCTCGGTGTCGACCGCCGCCGTCGCCTCATCGAGGATGAGGATCTTCGGGTTGGCAAGGATGGCGCGCGCGATGGAAATGCGCTGCCGCTCACCGCCCGAGAGCTCACGTCCCGAAGAGCCGATGATCGTGTCGTAGCCGTCCGGCATGCGGCAGATGAAATCGTGCGCCGAGGCGAGCACCGCCGCCCGGATGATCTCCGCGCGGGAGGCGTTCTTCTTCGCGTAGGCGATATTTTCCGCAACCGTACCCATGAACATGTAGGTCTCCTGCGACACCATCGCGACATTGCCGCGGAGTGTCTTGAAGGAGAGATCCTTGAGGTTGACGCCGTCGAGCATGACCGTACCTTCCTGCGGATCGTACAGACGCGAGATCAGATTGACGATCGTGGTCTTGCCCGCGCCGGAACGACCGACGATACCGAGCATGCGGCCACCCTCAACCTTCAGGTTGATATTCTTCAAAACCGGCTTGTTCTTCTCGTAGCCGAACGTGACGTCCTTCATCTCGACCGTACCCTCGATCTTCTCGAGCGATACGGCATCTTCCTTCTCCTGAATCTCCGGAACCGCGTCGATAATCTCGAACATACGCTGCGCGCTGTTCATGCAGTTCGTGAACCAGCGGAAGAAGAACGACATGAAGTCCATCGGGCCGGTCATCTGGCCGACGTAGCCGGCGAACGTGATCAAAACCGCGAAGTCAAACCGCTTCTGGATCAGGATCAGGTACGCGCCGACGATGTACACCATCAACGACGCCAGGTTCTCCGCCGCCGAATACAGCGCGGAAAATTTGTTGTCGTAGTTCATAACCGCGAGATCGGCGCTCCGCACCTTCTCGTTGGCCTTGTCGAAACGGCCTACCTCGCTGGTCTCCTGACCGAACGCCTTAACGACGCGAGCGCCGCTTAAGTTGTCATGAATCTTCGAGTTCAGCGATCTCGTGGCGCGGTGTCTTCGGCCGTAGCGATGCCACAACCGCGGCAGCATGAACCAGCTCACGAGGAACGTGATCGGCATGAACATGAGTGCTACGATTGCGAGCGGAACGCTCAGCCGGAACATCACCACCGCCATCGCGATGATGGAAAATACATTGATCAGGAAATACGGCAGACCGTCGATGAAGAATCCCGAAACCTCATCCGAGTCCGACATGACACGGGTCATCAGGGAACCGGTCTGCTTGCTCGTGAAGAAGTTGATGGAGAGCTTGCCCATCGCGCCGAACACGTCATTTCGCATGCTCTTGACAACTCTCGGAACAATCTTCGCGGTCATGACACCCTGCAGGATGCCGACCAGCTGCATCGTGATCTTCGTCATCACCATCGTGAGCACGATCAGAAACAGGATCACGATATAGCGGTTGGCGTCGATCGACAGGAAGGACAGGAACTTCTCATCCTTGCCGAGCACCTTGCGGTACAGAACGACACCGTTTAAGTACGGCCATACGATGTTGAGCGCCGCCGTAACCAGGTAGCACAGAAACATCACCATGATACGCCATTTGTACGGCTTTAAATAGGCGATGGTTCTGCGGAAGATCGACTTCTTGTTCATGCACTTCGGGCACACCTTGCGGTCGGAATCCGGATACATCGTGCCGCAGGTCGGGCAGAACTCCTCTTCCTCGTCGTCCTTGAGCATTTCCTCGTCGATTTCCTTGCCTTCACCGAGCTTTTCGCAGATACGCTCGATCTTCGTCGCACTGCTCATGCAGTGGTTGGAAACGGCCGCAACGGTCTCCGCTGCGCCCTCCGCCTCCTCGTCGTTTTGGTCCTTGTGAACAAGGATCAGAAAGCCGCCGCTCACCGAACGCTCGATGTAAGCATTTTTCACATCGGAGATGTCAAACTCCGCAAAATTCCACACGCGGTTGCGATCCGCGGAACGCGTCTTGCGGGTCTCCATTCCCTTAAAGTAATGCACTTCTCCCGCGAGAGGATCCGCCGTCGCCGTGATGAGCTTCGTCTTCGTCATCACGATCCAGCCCGGCGTGAATTCACACGCAAGGTTCATGTCCGTGCGGACGCTCACAAGCACATCCGACTCCGAGATCCCGCGGTCGCGCAGGTCAATCTCAATTTCCTTCGGAAGCTTTCCGGCAATTGTCGTCTCCGCCGAAATCTCCCGCTTCTTCTTACCCATTGTTACCTCATTTCTCTGCCCACACGGGGCAGGTAAAGCTTGCCGTTCTTCCGCGCGGCAACCTCGCGAGCATAAGCTCGCTCGGTGTACGTGCGCTCGGCGCTCACACGCGGACTTCGTCCGCTCTCGAGCTTGTCCTTCCGACTTGCCGGAAACTGCGTTTCCGCAAGGTCGTCTGTCCAACCTCGCCGCCCTCCGGCGGTGTGAGCGCACTCGCTTAGCGCGCAAAAAAACGGCACGACGAAAACCGCCGTGCCGATATCTACAAACCCAACCGATCAGCCAATTGTCACAATCAGCTCATCAGCATTGTCCTTTCATGATGTCGCAGAAATCAAATGTCGCGAAATAGTCCGCCGGCGTCTCCGCCCTTCGGATCTGCTGCACCGACCCGTCGGGCCGCAGCAGAAGCTCCGCCGATTTCAGCTTCCCGTTGTAGTTGTATCCCATGGCAAAGCCGTGGGCACCGGTATCATGGATGAACAGGTAATCTCCGATATCGATCTTCGGCAGTTTGCGATCGATCGCAAACTTATCATTATTCTCGCATAACGAACCG
>JAFZWG010000027.1 GCA_017617395.1 Lachnospiraceae bacterium | reverse complement strand
TACCTCCTTAAAAATTATACGCATCATCCGGTTGTTTTGTTCTTCCGGAAACAATTCCTTGAAACAAAAGCAAACTGCTCAAAACAAAGAAGTCCTAAAGGTGGGCTGTTTGCTTGGCATATCCTGACTGCTTTTATTAAATTACCATAAAATGTTGTATTCGTCAATAAAAGTGCAAAGATTTTTTCAATATTTTTTCACGAAAAATTCACGGTTTTTCCTCACTCGCAGGCACGTACACAACGCTTTACCGAGGCCAGTGCGCCCGGTGCCGCCGAGAGCGCGTCGACGCCCATTCGAAGCAGTTCCTGCGTGGCCGTCACGTCCGCCGCAAGCTCCCCGCAGACGCTCACCGAAACGCCCGCCTCATGCGCCGTTTTGACGACGTGCGCAATCGTCCGCATCACCGCCTCGTGGTGCGGATCGTAGTACGGCGCAACATACGGATTCCGGCGGTCCGCCGCCAAAAGATACTGCGTCAGATCGTTGGTTCCGATGCTCACAAAATCGACGTACGGAACAAGCCGGTCGCACACGATCGCGGCCGCCGGCGTCTCGATCATGACGCCCTGCCGCACCTCGCCGACCGCAACTCCCGCAGCGGTCAGCCGCTCCTTCTCCTCGCGGAAAATGCTCCCGATCCTCCGGATCTCCCACTCCGCCGAGATCATCGGATACAAAACACTCACCTGCCCGAACGCGCTCGCCCGCAGGATCGCGCGAAGCTGTGCGCGGAACGGTTCCTCGTCGGCCAGGCTGATGCGGATCGCGCGGTAACCGAGGTCCGGATTGGTCTCCTCGGGCAGTTGCATAAACGGCGCACTCTTGTCCGATCCGAGGTCGAATGTCCGGATCGTGACGGGCTTTCCCTGGATCGCCGAGAGCACGCTTTTGTACGTCTCAAGCTGCTGTTCCTCCGTCGGATACGCGTCGCCGGCAAGGCATAAAAATTCCGTCCGAAGCAGGCCGATTCCCTCGGCTCCCTTCTCCGCTGCCGCAGCGGCGTCCGCCACGCTGCCGACGTTCGCCAAAAGCGGCACCTTCACGCCGGACTTCGTCACACACGGAAGCGGAAGCATCGCCGCAAGCTCCTCTTCCTCGAGCTTCTTGCGGCGGATCTTCTCCTCGTAGGAGGCCTTCGTCTCCTCGTCGGGATCCACGATTAACAGGCCGTTCTCGCCGTCGATCACCGCCTCGCGGCCGTCCCACTCGTCGCGGATCGCGATGCCCGTGATCGCCGGAAGATTCATGGTGCGCGCAAGGATTGCGGCGTGAGAATTTTCCGAGCCGTAGTGCGTCACGATCCCCAGGATCCGCGAGTGGTCGAGCTGCATCGTCTCGCCCGGCGCCAGATCCTCCGCCATCAAAATCACCGGCTCCGTCAGCGTCACTTCGTGACGGTTCCCAAGGAGCGCGTCCGTCAGCCGGTCCGTAATCTCAATGATGTCCTCGCTGCGCGACCGGAAATACGGGTCCTCCATCTGCGCCAGCATCTGCGCATAGTGACGCCCGGTCGCCGCAACCGCGTACGCCGCCGTCACCTTCTCGCTCCCGATCATGCTCTCGACCATGCCGCTGTACGCCTCGTCCTCCACCATCATCGCGTGGATCTCAAACGTGTGCGCCAGCAGCTCGCCGACCTTCGGCACAGACTCGCAGTACAGCTCGTGAAGCCGCCCCACGACCTCCGCCTTCGCCGCGCGAAACGCGCGCAATTCCTCCTCCGTGTCCGCCGCCGTCGCCCGCAGCAGCTCCGGATGCGTCTTCGACAGATACTGCAGCCGCCCGATCGCCAGCTGCCTGTGCACTGCCTGCCCCGAAATCGTAACCATATTTCCTCCTCGCGCCCCATGCGCCTCTCCCCTCAGTATACGTTCTCGCGCCCCGAAATGCAATGCGGAAAATAAGCATTGACATTTATCCCGTTTTGGCATAGAATAAGTCTCGTTCCGGGGTATTAGCTCAGCTGGGAGAGCGCTAGGTTCGCAATCTAGAGGTCAGGGGTTCGATCCCCCTATGCTCCACTTCTTTCGAAACACTAATAGAATAAGGGATTTAGGTTTACTGCAGAGATGAGTCTTCGTCGATTCATCTCTGCTTTTTTATGTTTTGCCATTATGTTTTGCCATTATTGCAAAAAATAACTACAAAAACCACAAGGAGTGCACAACATGACTCAAAAAAGTGATCTTACAAAAAAGGACTTCACCTATATCTACCAAGTCGTCTTACGCGACAAAGACCTAAGTGCTTTTGATCGTGGCATGCTCATAACCTTAGTTAATCTGGCAGATTCCTGGGAAATCAGCGTTGACGGCCTCAGCAGGATCCTTCCGGATGGCAAGACTGCCATATCAAACTCCCTGAAGCGATTAGCAGACAAGGGCTATATCCGTATTATACACACGAGAGACGCCAGGGGAAAGTTTAAAACAGCACTCGAATTCTGTACCTCTGCAGAACCCGAAATCTCGAAATCAGATACATCTATCCATAACAAAAAAAACGCCACGGATAATCCGTCCCCGTCTATCCGTCCCCGTTTATCCGCGACGGATAAGCAACCACAATATAAAACCAACAGAAAAACAGACATAAAACAGCACAACAATCCATCTGTCCTTCTTTCACTACCAACAGCCGATGGAAAGAAAGACAGAGAGAGCCCCAAGGAAGAAGAAGCTGCGTATCGAAAAATTATCGCAGAAAACATCCGTCTCGATTGGTTACTGGATGCTGCCAAACGAAGCGAAGATTCGAACGAAATAGCCATGGTGAACGAGATCTATGCCCTGATCTGCGATTACGTCTGCTTCCCCCACGGGAACATAAAGATTCGCGACACCGTATACCCTTGGCAGACCGTGAAAAAGCAATTTCTCGAACTCAGACACTCTCATGTAGCGTCTGTGCTTAACCGCGTCGTTGACCGGAGCTTAGGCATAAAAAACATGCAGCAATATCTGATTGCCATGCTCTACAGCGAAAGTCTATGCGGAACAATCAAAAGCCAAGCTGATCTGCATGATGACTACCTGATGAGTCTCCGGGGAAGCCCCTACGCAATATAACCATTCAAAACACGAAAGGAGTCTATAAACATGATTGAAAAGCGAACTTTCTTTATCGACGGCGAATCATATAAACGGATTCACGCCATTTATAAACTCAAAGGATTCAAAAGTCCCAGCGCCTTGGTGAATCAGGCGATCAAGGACTGGCTCGCCAGGGATTCCGGCAAGGATGTATCTAAGTATCTCAGTGAAGAACTACGAGATGAATTAGAAGCGATCAAAACGTATCAATATCGCCTATGTCAGGCATTCTTCCGCGTAGCTGTCAGCGATGCGGAAATAAAGCAAATCCTGGCTATCGAATATGATTATGACGAAAAGACCCTCGCCCACATTTTTGACCAATGTGTACGTGAAGTTCGCAGCACAAACGGTATCGTCAATATGGTTGAAACTGTAAATCGGATAAATGAAGAGTACCAGAAAAACAGATATCGTGGCTATTAACTTCCACAACCCCTATAGTTCTGCCGACAATTGCAATCCGAGCATTCAAGAAAAAGAACACATCGGGACAAAAATCAAGAAGGAGTCAAACGGCTCCTTCTCTTTGTTTTATAGTCTCAAATCAACACAAAATACAATACGAATTGAAAAGCAGCCTGCAAATAAAAAGTCAAGCCATAATTCGTGTTTCTGCAGACCAGTTTCGTAAATGCATTTAAGCACGAAAAGAAGGCCGCCTGTGAGCCGGCCAACTGTTCATCGGAGTATATGATCATTCAGTTTCAATGTTGGAGATACTTCCCAGATATTCCTTAACGCGGCCGTAATACACTCGAAGGAACTTGTTTGCGCCTGCGGTCATATATACGAAGTACGGTTTCCCTTGGGCACGTTTCTTGTCAAGGAAATCGTAGACAGGGTCTCCCTGCAGCCTTGTTGCTATTAGAACACTCATGATCAGGTACAATGTACGACGTAAGGCGGAAGAACCGCGTTTTGAGGTAGGAACGCTCTTTTGCGAATAGGACCCGGAATCATTCCGCCCGGGATCTAATCCTGCAAAAGCAGTGAGTGCGCCTTTGTGAGAGAACCTGGTAACATCACCGATTTCCGCTATGAGCTGCGGCCCGAGCGTAGGACCCACACCTGCCATCTCGATAACAGCGGCATACTCGGGGAGTTGGGAGGCGACTTCCTGCATGCGAGTTCTAAGAGTTTCAACAGCTACTGAGGCCGAGTTGACTTGCTCTACTGCCTGACGAATGATGTATTTGGTCACATCATCCTGCGGGAGGACCGGAATGATGCTCTTGATCGATTTGTATATCTTCGCCGGCTTATCAGGCTGGTATATGTAATCGTGTCGTTTGCACCAGTTCCTATAGTGATCTGTAAAAGCTGAAAGAGACATCTTCCGGATACGATCTACATGCCAGTATGTGTACACGAAATCAACCCATTTCTGAGATCCATCGCTTCTTGCAGGGGTATCAAAGAACGTGTTTGCACCTGGGAAGGTTTGATCAAGAAGACTGATGAGGTTATTCTTCATCGCTGTTCTGTTTTTCATGTAACAAACGAACTGGCGATTCATGGTCTTTAACTGACTCCGAAGCCCATCCGTATGGTCGTATTTCCTCAGTTTGGGCCATTTGTCAAGAGTATAACGAGCAATCTTCTCAGAATCCGCTTTGTCGGTCTTGACCTTACGAAGTGAATCGTTGTCAAAGTCCTTGATCAGTTTCGGATTGACTACGCTCACAAACAGACCGGCATCGCTGAGCCAGCGAGCCATCGGTTCATAATAGCGACCGGTATACTCCATGACAACTCGGGTCTCTCCCTCGAGCGAGCGAATGGTTTGAACCAGTTGGTCAACCTGATCGGTTGTGTGCTGGACCTCATGCGGGCGGGATACAATCTCTCCAAACGGACGGAGGATTGTAACCATACTTTTGCCTTTGGAAACATCAATTCCTACTGCATTCATCGGTAACCTCCTGCTATTTGTGTGATACGGTAAGCGTCAGCTTTACTCATTGCCTACTCTATCTGCTGGGGGATTACACGAATGTACCAAAGGCAATTCAACCTGCATAAAACGAGTGCTGCGAATGAGGAGCTGGTTGGCAGTCTGCTTTATGAACGCGAAGTTCAAGGATAAGAATCGCCATACCGTTACTCCATCATTCTAACAGTTAAGCAATAAGATGGAAAAGAACCTATCTGGCAGATAGGTATCTTAACCAATTTCATTGTAGCCTGCTAAAAGAAAGTCAAGTGGAAGTATTATCTTTTGCTTGATTTTTTTGGCTTCTCTGAGAAATAATGGTTTTGAAATGCAATTTTACCGTTTTATTTGTTGTCTTTATAGGTGAAGCTTCAAAAACAGTTGTAATG
>JAFZWG010000026.1 GCA_017617395.1 Lachnospiraceae bacterium | reverse complement strand
GAGGACGCCGCCGCTGCGGCCGAGGCACGCGCACAGAAGCGCGCCGCCGCGAAGGACCGCAAGCGCACGAAAGAAAAAGTGGAGAAAAATGCAGGCCCTGCGGTCGGCATGTTCAACTTCTCAAAGCTCGAGAATCTGCTGGCATTTGCCGAGGCGGCCGAGCCGCTCAAGGTCGACAGCATGCTTCTCTACGACGACGTCGAGCACTGCTACCATCTGTGCATGATGGCGCTGCCGTCCGGCGAGGACGACTTCCGCAGAGCTCGCAACCTTGCGGCCGAGTTCGGCACGAGAACGTCGGGCGTGGCTTTTCGGTACTACCGCGAGCAATTCCCCTGCATCGCCGAACACGATGCGCTGGAGATGCTTCGCAACCTGTAACGAACGGCTCTTTCGCTACAACCAACAACCTTGACCAACAGGCGTTCGGGCGGTCCTTGACAGCCGACGACGCTTTCGGTATAATCACCATGGCCGGTGCGAATCGGCCTCAACACAGAATTCACAGGAGGATTTGGGATGATCATCAACAAGGATATGAAGATCGGTGAAATCATTCGCTACGATATCGATATCGTTCCGATTTTGATGGGCGCAGGAATGCACTGCGTAGGTTGCCCGTCCGCACAGGGCGAGTCGCTCGAGCAGGCTTGCATGGTTCACGGCATCGACGCGGACATGCTTTTGGAGGAGATTAACACATTTCTCGCTTCGAAATAAAAAGTAAAAAAAATTTACTTGCATTCCCGGGCGGTATGAAGTAAACTGTATTCGGCGGGGACGAAATGTGTTCCCGTTAGATCTGGACAGGAGGATATATCAATGGCATTTGTAATCAATGACGGTTGTGTAAAGTGCGGCGCTTGCGCCGGTGAGTGCCCTGTTGGTGCGATCACTGAGGGCGAGGAGAAGTACGAGATCGACGCGGATGCGTGCCTTGGCTGCGGTACCTGCGCTGCTACGTGCCCTACCGGTTCTATCGTAGAAGAGTAATCCAAACGACAACCAAAAAGAGGGAGCTGATTCATCAGCTCCCTTATTTTTTTGCTCATTTTCCGATATCAGCCCGCGTGGCTGTTCTCGAGATTGGTGAACTTGGTCAGCTCGCCGATCCATGCCAGCTTGATCGTGCCGGTCGAACCGTTACGCTGCTTGCCGATGATGACCTCGGTGATGCCGGGCTCTTTGCATTTGTCCTTCGTGTAGTACTCGTCGCGGTACAAAAACATGACGACGTCGGCATCCTGCTCGATGGCACCGGACTCTCGCAGGTCGGAGAGCATCGGGCGCTTGTCGTCGCGCGCCTCCAACTGGCGCGACAGCTGCGACAATGCGATGACCGGACAATCGAGCTCACGCGCGAGCGCCTTTAGGGAACGGCTGATCTCCGATACCTCGTTCTGGCGCGACTCGCTGCTGCGGCCTCCCTTGCTTTCCATCAACTGCAGGTAGTCGATCACGACCAGCTTGAGGTCATGCTCGAGTTTTAGCTTGCGGCACTTCGAGCGAAGCTCCTGCACGCTGATCTTCGGTGTATCGTCGATGAACAATGCCGCCTCGCCGACGCGGCGGGACGAAAGTCCGAGGTCCTGCCAGTCCTTGTCCTCGAGGTTTCCGGTACGGATCTTTTGCAAGGATACACCCGAGTCGAGCGCCAGAAGACGGTTGCTCAGCTGCACCTTGCTCATTTCGAGGCTGAAGATCGCGGTCGGAATCTTCTTCTTGACCGCAATGTTCTGCACCAGGTTGAGGGCAAATGCAGTCTTGCCCATGGACGGACGCGCGCCGACCAGGATCAGGTCGGACGGCTGCAGACCGGCCGTCTTGTAATCGAGATCCGAGAAGCCCGTCGGGATACCGGTGACGTTGCCCTTGCTCTTCGCGGCCTGCTCGATGTTGTTAAGGGACTGTACGACAATCTCGCTGATCGTGGAGATCTTCGACGTCTGGTTCTCCTGGAACAGGCGGAAGAGCTGCGTCTCCGCTTTCGCGAACAGCTCGTCGGTTGCCTCCTTGCCCTGGTAGCACTCCGTCGCAAGCTCCTCGCTCGTGCGGATGAAGCGGCGCAGACGGCTCTTGTCGCGCACGATCTCCGCGTAGAAGCGGACATTGGCCGACGTAGGCACGCCGAGCATCAGCTCCGCGATATATTCGACCGAGCAGAGCTCCTCGGCCACCTGGCGGCCGCGCAGACGGTTCTGCACCGTCACCTCGTCCGTCTCGATGCCCTTCTCGTTGAGCTCCTGCAGCACCTCGAAATAAATCCCGAGCGTATTGTCGTAAAAATCCTCGGCATGAAGCATGCCCGACACCGTGTTGATGGCTTCCTTGTCCAAAAGCATCGAACCGATGACCGACCGCTCCGCCTCCTGGTTATGAGGCATGACCCTCTTAATTGCTTCCTCTTCCATCATATGCTCCTGCGAAAAATCCATCGTTCGCTCCTACTTTACGCCCTCGACACGAACCTCAAGCTCTGCGGTCACCTGCGGATGCAGCTTTACCGCCGCATGGACAACGCCCTCGTTCTTGATCGCGATGGGCAGCGTAATTTTCTTCTTATCGATGTCGAGCCCGAGCTGCTCCTTGATCGCCTCGCCGACTTCCTTCACGGAAACCGAGCCGAACACGCGGCCGTTCTCGCCGATCTTGATCGGCACGCGAACGCTGTGGCCGTCAATCTTTGTCGCGAGCTCCCGGGCCGCCGCCAAAACCTCGGCCTCGTGCTTCGCCTCCGCCGCTTTCTGCAGCTTGAGGTCATTCAAATTCTTCGGAGTCGCCTCCACGCCGAGCTTTTTAGGGAACAGGAAATTCCGCGCGTAGCCGTCGCTCGCCTTTACCACCTGGCCCTTCTTTCCGAGAGCCTTCACATCCTGCAACAGGATTACATCCATGATCATCCACCTCCGTTAACAATTCGCTTCGCGGAAAATGAAGCATTTTCCGAAAATCCCTATTTCAATTCTCCGCCCTCCAGCATCGAGAGCAGAATGTCCTTGACCTTCTGTTTTGCCTCGGCAATCGTCACGCCGCCGAGCTGTGCGCCGGCAACCGTCATGTGACCGCCGCCGCCGAGTTTCTCCATAACCACCTGCACGTTCAGCTCGTCGATGGAGCGCGCGCTGATGTGCACCAGATCCTGGAACATCGTGAACACGAACGATGCCTTCACTCCGTTGATCTCCATCAACTCGTTGGCGATCTGCGCCGCCAGCACGTTCGGCGACTCGACGCCGTCCGAATTGCATTCGGCAAATGCATAGTCGTTTAGATACATCTCCATTCCCGCGATGGAGCGCGCCTTCTGCAGGTACTCCTCCTTGTCGTGGCGGAACGCCTTGCGGATGCGCGATACGTCCGCGCCGTTCCGGCGAAGGTACGCCGCGGCCTCGAACGTTCTCACACCGGTCTTGGTTAAGAAGTTGTTCGTATCGATCATGATGCCGGCGTACATCGCCTCCGCCTCGATCGGGCGAAGCTTTAAGCCGTCACCGATATATTGCAAGATTTCCGCAACCAGCTCGCACGCGGAGGACGCATACGGCTCCACGTACGAAAGCGCCGCGTCGTCGACGGAGTCCGTCGTCCTGCGATGGTGGTCCAGAACAATGACCTGCTTGATGATGTCATAGAGCTCCGGGCACTCCGTGATGCTCGGGCGGTTGACATCGACGATGACCAGAAGGTCATCCTCCTTCGCAAGCTCTCTCGCGCGCACCGCGCCGATGAACATGGTCGATTCGTAATCCGGATTGCCGAGGAAATTGTTCACGGTCGGCCGGATCGGCGAATTCACTTCATTGAGCACGATATACGCGTTCTTGTTGCAATGCTTGACGATGCGGTACACACCGATGGCCGCGCCGATGGCGTCCATATCGGGATTCGTGTGCCCCATGATGAAGACGTTGTCCTTCGTCTCCACAAGCTCACGCAGAGCGTGCGCCTTGACACGCGCCTTGACGCGGGTATTTTTCTCGATCGACTCGCTCCGGCCGCCGAAATACGTGATCATTTCACCGTCCTTGACGACCGCCTGATCGCCGCCTCGGCCGAGGGCAAGGTCCATGGCCGCACGGGCGCTCTCATAGCCCTCCTCGTAGTTCTTGCCGTTGACGCCCAGACCGATACTGATCGTGACGCCGACCTCGCTCGAACCGCCGACATTGACGGAGCGAACGTCGTAGAGCAGGGAGAATTTGTCCTGCTGGATCCACGGGAGATAGCGGTTCTGGAAGATGAAGAAGTATTTGTCCTTCTCCAGCTTACGGATGACCGCATCGATGTTTTGCATGTATTTGGTAATCTTACGGTCGATCAGCGCCGTCAACAGCGAGCGCTTGACCTCCTCGAAGCCCTCGAGGACTTCGTCGTAATTGTCGATGTAAAGAAGACCGAACACCAGACGGCTGTCGTAGTTCTCCTGGCGAAGCGCCGTCACCTCGGTCTCGTCGAAGAGGTACACCGAAACGGTCTTCTGCAGTTTGACGGACGTCGCCTTCGAGATGGCGCGCAGCTGCGTGTCAAACTCCGGCGAATCCTGCGACTGCATTACGACCTTGTACATCCGGCCGTTGATCTTCGCGCGGTACACGCGCTCCTCCGCCTCATGCTTCGGCAGCGAATACGCCTTGACATCCGGCACCAGATCGCGGAAATTCATGCCCGACGTGGCTCTCCCGCACGCGCCGTCAAACGACGTGTTGCGCCACAGGATACTGCCCTCCGAGTCGAGCACGGCGTACGGAAGCTCCAGGTCCGCCAGAAGCTTCGTCTGCACATCGCCGTAGTCCATGGAAAATGCCACATAGTCCTTGAGGATGCTTCTGCGGCGCAGCAGATACATCGCAAACGTCGCCGCAAAATACAACACCGTCGCAATCAGCCCGATCAGCGCCGCCTTCTCGCTCACCAGCAACAAAAGCGCATCGATCAAAAGCCACCACGCAGTCAGCAACAGCGGCCACATCATGTACGGTATCAATTTCCCTTTGGCAGTCTTTCTCATGTCCGGGCACCCCGCTCATAGAGTATACATAGTTATATTATCACAATTTGCTCACAATAGCAAACCCAAAGCAACGAAAAAGGGCGGCTTCGTGAAGCCGCCCGATACTCTTTGTCATGCAGTTGTAACACCGCTTTCGCGCTCTTTCGAGCCGCGACCTTACTCTACCGTGTAAGGCATCAGAGCGATGTGACGAGCTCTCTTAACCGAAGTCGTGAGAAGACGCTGATGCTTTGCGCACGTGCCGGTGATTCTTCTGGGAAGGATCTTGCCGCGCTCGGAGATGAATCTCGAAAGCACCTTGGTGTCTCTGTAAAGGGTAAAAGGATCGATCGTCTCGGTGCAGAATACGCAAACCTTCTTCTTTCTGCGGATGACTCTCTTTCTCGGAGCTTCGCTGCGCTCGCCCTTGTCGGTCTTATTAAAAGCCATGGTTGTAACCTCCTGTTCGATTGCGTCAGGCAACGGAAAATGCCTGCCGTGCCAATGTCATCAGATAAACGGCAAATCCTCTTCGATACCGTCCGCAATGTCCACGAACCCGCTGCCTGCCTCGGCCGCATTCGGCTTCGGCTGCGACATCGGAGCGCCTGCGGAAGCCGCATTCTTGCTCTCCGCAAACTCCTGCTCGTCAACGATCACCTGCCAGGAATAAACCTTCTGTCCATCCTTGTTGGTGTAGTTGTCGCTCTGGATCCGACCGGTAATCAAAAGCTTCGTGCCCTGACGGAAATACTTCTCAGCGAACTCAGCGCTCTTACCGAACGCCGTGCAGCTGAAGAAATCCGCATCCGGCTCACCGTCTCTCTTAAATCTGCGGTCCACAGCCAGCGTATATCTGCAAATCGCCGTGCCGTTGCCGCTTCTCATCTCAGGGTCTCTCGTAAGACGACCCATCAGGATAATCTTGTTCATAAAGGATTCCTCCTTACTCCTCTTCGCGTTTTACGCAAAGATACCGAAGAACGTTGTCCATAATACGAACGCGATGCTCAATCTCGGCAGGAGCCGTAGGCTCAGCATCGAACTGAATGAAGTAGTAGAAACCCTCGTTCATCTTCTGGATTTCATACGCCAGACGCTTCTTGCTGCCATCGACAATATCGGTGATAACGCCGCCGAATCTCTCAATGAGAGCCTTCGCCTTGCCGAGGACTTCTTCTCTGGCTTCGTCTTCGATTCTCGCATTCACAACTAACGCTAATTCGTACTTCTTCATAGTTGCGTGCACCTCCTTTTGGTC
>JAFZWG010000025.1 GCA_017617395.1 Lachnospiraceae bacterium | reverse complement strand
GTCGGCAAATCCTCCCTCATCAACGCGCTTGTCAATCGCAAGGCGCTGGCGAGGACGTCGTCCCAGCCGGGCAAGACGCAGACCATCAATTTCTTCTTCTTAAACCGTGCATTTTACTTCGTCGATCTCCCGGGCTACGGCTACGCGAAGGTCACGAAGGAGCTTGTCGCCAAATGGGGCCGCATGATCGAGCGGTACCTGATCACGAGCAAGCAGCTTAGGTGCATTTTCCTTCTGGTGGACATCCGGCATGAGCCGAGCGAGAACGACAAGGCGATGTACGCCTGGATCGTGGACCGCGGATTGCGGCCGGTCGTGATCGCCACGAAGGCGGACAAGATCAAGCGAAGCCAGCTGGCAACGCAGACGAAGATGATCCGCGCGGCGCTTTCAATGTCACCCGAGGATACGCTCATCGTCACGTCCGCGTCCTCGAAGGCGGGGCTTTCGGAAGTGTGGAAGGTGATGGAAGAGAAGCTTGCGCCGGCGGCGCCTTCGGAAGAAAAGGTCGCGGAAAATGAGGCAAAGGAGAGCGAGCCGAACCCCGCGGACACGCAGTAAGACAAAAAGAAAAACCGCCTTGCGGCGGTTTGTAAGATCAGGTTTCCGGCTGTTCGCCGAGAAGCGAGTTGAGAACGTAGGCGTAAATGTCTGCGTTCTTTTTTCGCCAGTTGCGGCAGATGGTTTCCGCATTTTCCTTCGAGGGCACCGTGAGGCGGATCTCGATGACGGAGGTTTCGCGCTCGACAACCTTGAGCTCGACGACGTACTCACCCTTGCGGGCCTCGTGGTAGTCGGCGACGTTGGAGGATTCCTCGCGCAGCGAATATTGCTGCTCGCTTAGATACATGTCGATGTCGTCGCGGATGTTGCGCGAGACGTTTTTGTAGAAGAAGGAGAGCGCCTCGTGACCGTCCGGCGTGATGCGGTAGAAGGCGGCGTTGCGCGTCTGGTCGAGCGTGATGTAGCCGTCGTCCGTCAGGTCGGCGAGCACCTGCTGCACGTTGAAATAGTTCGTGTATTGACGGTCGGTGATGAAGTTGCTCAATTGCGCGTTCGTCATCGGAAAATCAACACGGTCGAGGATGTAGAGGATGATCAACTTGTACAGCATCAATGTCTCGGGTTGCATCGGGGGTCCTCCCTGGGGGTAAAAAATCAAGCGGTGTGGAACAAACCACACCGCTTGTTATCGTCTGGGAACAAATGGTCCGTCATCCGGTCAGACCGGATGCAAGACAAGCGATTACTCTGCGGTCGTGGGAGCAGCCGTCGTCATGCCGAGGCTTGCCTTGAGTGCCTCGAGCTCCTTGTCGACATCGGGGCTCTGCTCGTACTTTGCAGTGAGATCGCGGATCGTGCTGCCCGGGCGCTGAGCGTTGAGCTCTGCCTCGGCCTGAGCCTTGTCAAGCTTCTTGTTCGCGAGCTTCTCAAGACGCTCGAAGCTTGCGATGGAGTTGTTCGCGCCGGAAACATCGGCGGTCATCTTGTTGATCTTCTCCTGTGCGTTCGCAACGGCAATCTTGGACTTAATCATCTCCTTGCGAGCCTCAAGCTCCTCGATGTCATGCGTAAGCTTCGCATGCATGTCGCGCATCTTCTGAGCGTTCTCGGCAGCTACCGTGTAGTTGTCCTGAAGACCGGCGAGCTTAGCGGTGAGCTTTGCTTTCTCGGCAAGGAACTTCTTCGCATCCTCCTCGTTGCCGGCTTCCAGAGCCTTGATCGCATAATTCTGCATCTTCGCAATGTCGCTCTCGCAAGCGGTCAGATCGCGCTTGCAGGACTTCTCCATCGCCATGACGCCGGCGGTCTCGGACTTAACTTTCGCAAGATCGGAATTCAGGTTCCGAAGGCACTGGTCGATCATCTTCTCGGGATCTTCCATCTTATCCAGCATTGCGTTGATGTTGGAAGCCATGATATCCTTAAATCTGGTCAAAATACCCATGTTACAAAATCCTCCAATAGTATTATCATCGTTCTTGCCGCGCTGTATACGCACCAACAAAATTATTTTATTACATTTCTGCGCCGCCGTCAAGAACCTTGCACAAAAAGAAAACGCCGAAATCGGAAAATGAGGAATCGCCGAAGCGTGCTTGCGCAAAGCACGGATTTGCTTTATAATATGCCGAAGAGACGCCCCGGGTTTTCAGGGTGCGGAAGTGGTCGTGACGGCAGTCGCGGGATTGGAAAGGAATCGCCCATGTGGATTGCGAAGGACTGGAAGGATTACGAGGTTTTGGATACCGGCGGCGGTGAGAAGCTGGAGCGCTGGGGAAAGTTTGTTTTGGTGCGCCCGGACCCGCAGGTTTTGTGGAACACGCCGAGAAAACTGCCCGGCTGGAGCAAGCCGAACGCGCATTATCACAGAAGCAGCAAGGGCGGCGGAGAGTGGGAATTTTTCGACCTTCCGAAGGTGTGGCAGATCGGCTACAAGGGACTGACGTTCCGCCTGCAGCCGTTTTCGTTCAAGCACACCGGACTCTTTCCCGAGCAGGCTGCCAACTGGGACTGGTTCTCGGAGCTGATCCGCGCGAGAAAGGCAGAGAAGCCGGACCGTCCGGTTCGTGTTCTCAATCTTTTCGCGTACACGGGCGGCGCGACGCTTGCGGCGGCGCAGGCCGGCGCGGCGGTAACGCACGTCGACGCCTCGAAGGGAATGGTCACGTGGGCGAAGGATAACGCGGCGGCGTCCGGACTTTCGGAGGCACCGATCCGCTGGCTCGTCGATGACTGCCGCAAATTCGTGGAGCGCGAGCTTCGCCGCGGCAACCGCTACGACGCGGTCATTATGGATCCGCCGTCGTACGGAAGAGGTCCGAAGGGCGAGACCTGGGTGATCGAGGACAACATTTATGATTTTGTGAAGGAGACGGCGCAACTTCTCTCGGACGATCCGCTGTTCTTCCTTATTAATTCGTACACGACCGGTCTGCAGCCGGCGATGATGGCGTACATTCTCGGGCTCACGCTGACACCCGCGCACGGCGGACGTGTCACGGCGGACGAGCTCGGTCTGCCGGTGACGAACACCGGCCTGACGCTTCCGTGCGGTGCCGCGGCCCGCTGGCAGGCGTAACGCTCGTACCGACGGAGGTTGTTTATATAATGAAGAAATCAAAAGGCAAATGGATCCGCATCGGCCTGATCGCCGCTGCGATCATCGGTTTGTTCATCTTTTTGTTCTCGCGCGGCGGCAGCGGTGCGAGAGCGAAATACACGGACGGCATCAACCGCGTGAAGCTGGGGGATACGGAGTACGAGCTGGTCAACGATATATTAAAGGAAGAGTATATCGGCTCGGATGTGCGCGCGGGCATCAGCACCGAGCGCGGCGAGGTCGCGGGAACGATCAAATCCTTCTTCATCCTGACGATGGCCACACTGTACCGCGTCAAGGGCGACGCCGAGGGCCGCTACCTCGTGGACTCGAGCGGCCGCATCTACGCGAAGGCCGGGGAGGCCGCGGCGCTGAAGGCCGGATTTGAGGACGGCAGCGCATTTACGAGCTGGCGGATCGATGACGCGACGAAGACACTCGAGGGCATGAAGGAACTGCCGAAGGAGCAGGTCGAGGCGGTTCTGTCGCTGATCGGCAGCGATGCCGCGAGAAAGAGCATCGACGAGACGCTGTATGTCTCGGACTTTAACAACCGACGCGAGGTGTTCGCGTTCACGGCGGACGGGCTGTTCCGAAAGCCCGTGGCGGAGCTCTTTTATTACGGAAGCGGAGACGTGAAGGAAGTCTTTCTGACGACCGCGTACAAGGCGGATAAGAAGAGCACGACACCGCCGCATCTGGAGGGAATCCGGCTGCCGGAGGAGTGGCAGGCTGCATTTTCCGGGTATTGGAAGTAAATTTCCAAAAAAATTTTTTAAAAAAGTGAAAAATTCTTCTTGCATTCTGCGTGCACTTGAAGTATAATCATGGACGTTGTGACTATGATAGCGTTGAAGCGAGAGGTTGCTGCCCTTGAGGCAGGTAACTCCGTGGAGCGAATGTCATGTTATGAAACTGGCGACAAGTCACTGTACCAATGAGGTTCTGCCTTTGAGCAGATAACACGTGCGCAACGACGCAGGTTGGTAACAGTAGCCAAGCGAAAAGCTTGGCTGTTTTTACCGGCAGGCAGGAAACACACGGAGGCGTGTACAGTCACCGCTTGTCGTACTGCAATTAAGTGCGAAAAGGAGGCGGCTATTTTTATGGCAACAAAAGTAATGAGAATCACCCTGAAGGCTTACGAGCATCAGCTTATCGATGCATCCGCAGCCAAGATCGTGGACACGGCGAAGAAGACCGGCAGCAAGGTTAGCGGTCCTGTTCCGTTGCCGACCAAGAAAGAGGTCATCACGATCCTGAGAGCTACTCACAAGTATAAGGATTCCCGTGAGCAGTTCGAGCAGAGAACTCACAAGAGACTCATCGACATCATTGCACCGGCGCAGAAGACGGTCGATGCCCTGTCGGGTCTTGAGATGCCGGCCGGTGTGTACATCGGCATCAAGATGATCGACAAATAAATCATCTTGTTCATTTAGAATGACCCCACACGGGGTCCGCTGTAGATTCAACAGGAGGTAACAGTAATGAAGAAAGCTATTTTGGCTAAGAAAGTCGGAATGACGCAGATTTTCGATGAGAACGGCGCGTTTGTTCCGGTAACCGTGTTGCAGGCCGGTCCCTGCCCGGTTGTTCAGAAGAAGACCGCCGAGAAGGACGGCTATGACGCAGTTCAGGTCGGTTTCGGCGAGATTCGCGAGCGTTTGGTAAACAAGCCGCTCAAGGGACATTTTGCGAAGGCAAATGTTTCTGCTAAGAGATATCTCAAGGAGTTCCGTTTTGAGGACGCTGCTTCCTATGAAGTAGGCCAGGAGATCAAGGCGGACATCTTCGCTAACGGAGATAAGGTTGACGCCGTGGGCATCAGCAAGGGTAAAGGATACGCAGGCGCGATCAAGCGTTTCGGCCTCTCCCGTGGACCGATGAAGCACGGTTCCAAGTATCACAGACATGCAGGTTCCAACGGTCCCGCAACGACCCCCGGTCGTGTGTTCAAGGGCAAGCATATGCCCGGCCAGATGGGCCATGTCCGTGTGACGGTTCAGAATCTCGAGGTAGTTCGTGTCGATCTTGAGAACAACATGATCCTTGTGAAGGGTGCTGTGCCCGGTGCTAAGAAGGGCCTCATCATTCTGAAGGAATCCGTTAAGAACGCGAAGTAATCTTGAGAAAGGAGGATCTAATCATGGCAGAAGTTAAAGTTTACAATAAAGAAGGCGCTGCAGTAGGCTCCATGGAGCTTTCGGACAGCATTTTCGGTGTAGAGATCAACGAGCATCTCATGCACCTCGCAGTTGTTGCACAGCTTGCCAACAAGCGTCAGGGCACGCAGAGCGCGCTTACCCGTTCCGAGGTCAGCGGCGGCGGAATCAAGCCCTGGAGACAGAAGGGAACCGGTCGTGCAAGACAGGGCTCCATCCGTGCTCCTCAGTGGAAGGGCGGCGGCGTTGTGTTCGCTCCGAAGCCGAGAGATTACTCGGTAAGCATGAATAAGAAGGAGAAGGCCGGTGCTATCAAGTCGGCGCTCTCTTCGAGAGTAGCGGAGGACAAGATCTTCGTTCTGGAGGATCTCAACTTCGACGGTATCAAGACGAAGCAGGTAAAGGCAGTGCTCGACGGCCTCAAGGTTGAGAAGGCGCTGATCGTTACCGCAGAGAAGGACGAGAATGTCATCCTTTCCGCGAGAAACCTTGCGGACGTTCGCACGGTTACTTCCAATGCGATCAACGTATATGACATCCTCAAGTACGGCAACCTCGTAATCACCAAGGACGCCGTTGCAAAGATCGAGGAGGTGTACGCATAATGGCTGACCTGAAATACTACGACGTCATCCTCAAGCCGGTTGTAACCGAGAAGAGCATGAACGCTATGGCTACGAAGAAGTACGCGTTTTACGTAAATCCGGACGCTACGAAGAATCAGATCAAGGAAGCTGTGGAGAAGATGTTTGCAGGCACCAAGGTTGCTTCCGTCAACACGATGAACATCGACGGCAAGAACCGCAGACGCAACACCGCGGACGGCATCGTTTCCGGCAAGACCGCAGCGAAGAAGAAAGCAATCGTACAGTTGACCGCAGACAGCGCCGATATCGAGCTCTTCACCGGACTGTAAGATTTGATGAACGAAAGGAGTTAAGAAAATGGGCATTAAGAAATACACTCCGTACACACCTTCCAGAAGAAACATGACCTGCTCCGACTTTGCAGAGATCACCTGCTCCACTCCGGAGAAGTCGCTGTGCGTTTCTCTGAAGAAGACGGCCGGCCGTAACAGCCAGGGCAAGATCACCGTTCGTCACATCGGCGGCGGCTCCAGAAGACTGTATAGAGTTATCGATTTTAAGAGAAAGAAGGATGATATCCCGGCCGTTGTAAAGACGATCGAGTATGATCCGAACAGAACCGCCAACATCGCATTGCTCTGCTACGCAGACGGCGAGAAGGCATACATCCTTGCACCGAACGGCCTCAAGGTCGGCATGAAGATCATGAACGGCGCCAACGCCGAAGTTCGTATCGGTAACTGCCTTCCTCTTGAGAAGATTCCGATCGGTACAATGATCCACAACATCGAGCTGTATCCCGGCAAGGGCGGCCAGTTGGTTCGCGCAGCCGGCAACAGCGCACAGCTGATGGCTAAGGAAGGCAAGTACGCTACGCTGCGTCTTCCGTCCGGCGAGATGCGGATGGTTCCGATCATCTGCCGCGCGACCATCGGCCAGCTTGGCAATATCGACCATGAGCTGATCAACATCGGCAAGGCAGGTCGTAAGCGCCATATGGGTATCCGTCCTACGGTTCGCGGTTCCGTAATGAACCCGAATGACCATCCTCACGGCGGTGGCGAAGGCAAGTGCGGTATCGGTCGTCCCGGTCCGAGCACTCCTTGGGGCAAGCCTGCTCTCGGTCTTAAGACCCGCATCAAGAACAAGGCTTCGAACAAGCTGATCATCCGCAGACGTGACGGAAGCACCATCAAGAACAAATAGGAGGTAAACCATAATGGCACGTTCTTTGAAGAAGGGACCTTTCGCAGATCAGTACCTGCTTGACAAGGTCAATGAAATGAATGAGAAGGGCGACAAGAGTGTCCTTAAGACCTGGTCTCGTCGTTCCACCATTTTCCCGTCCTTCGTAGGCCACACGATCGCTGTATACGATGGCAAGAAGCATGTTCCGGTATACGTGACCGAGGATATGGTTGGCCACAAGCTCGGCGAGTTCGTTGCGACGAGAAATTTCCGCGGACACGGCAAGGACGAGAAGAAGTCCCGCTAATCCAAGGATACGACAATATTGCATGATGTTTGTGCAGGAAGAAAGAATAACGGAGAACCGTTAACGAAAGGAGAATCATCTCATGGCTAAAGGACATAGATCCCAGATCAAGAGAGAAAGAAATGCGAATGCGGACACGAGACCTTCGGCAAAGTTGTCTTACGCAAGAGTTTCCACGCAGAAGGCCTGCTTCGTGCTTGACGCAATCAGAGGCAAGGACGTAGCAACCGCGTTAGGTATTTTGGCATACAATCCCAGATACGCTTCGACGGTGATTGAGAAGTTACTGAAGTCGGCAATCGCCAACGCAGAGAACAACAACGGCATGGATGTGAACAAGCTTTACATCGCAGAGTGCTATGCAAACAACGCTCCTACGATGAAGAGAATTCAGCCCAGATCCCAGGGTCGCGCTTATCAGATCCTGAAGAGAATGAGCCACATCACCGTAGTTTTGGATGAGAGATAAGGAGGTATCGCATGGGACAGAAAGTAAATCCG
>JAFZWG010000024.1 GCA_017617395.1 Lachnospiraceae bacterium | reverse complement strand
TGCGATACCCTCCCGTGATTTGTCGTTTGCGCCCGCCCTTGCCGGGCGCAGGGAACACTATCCCATAATCGCTTTATTATATCATACAACCCGCATAAATGCAAAGAAAACAGCCAAACTGCCGCGGTCTTGTTGAAATGCCGCGCCATCTTTTGTATGATGGACGGCGGAATGTCGGAAAATGGGTGAGTGAAATCGGGCAAATGCCCGTATAGTGGGGCAAAGGAACTTTTCACCGGAGGAGACCGAATGGACGAGAGCACACTTTTAAAAAGCTTAACGAGCGAGCCGGAACGGGGCGTGGAGCAGCTGATCCGCACCTACGGGCCTGCCGTGCACAAGATCTGCCGGTCGATCCTCGCGGACCTGCCGCCGGAGGAAGTCGAGGAGGCCGAGTCCGATGTCTTTGTCAACATCTGGCAGCATCGTGATCGCATCCGGCTGGACAACGGCTGTTCGCTGAAGAGCTACCTTTACGCAGTTGCAAGAAATGTCGCAAGGGACCGCCTGCGGGCCGCGAAGACGGCGCCGCTCTCCCTCGACCGGGCATTGGAGGACGGCATCGAGCCGGAATCCGGGGAGCTCACCGACGACAACGTCGTGCGGGAGTGGCTGCAGGGCGAGGTGCTGACCTCCTTAGCGGAGCTCGGCGAGCCGGAACACGGGATTTTCCTCGAACGGTATTATCTGGGGCGCAGCGCGAAGGCGATCGCCGAGCGCCGGGGCCTCCCGCAGAAGAAAGTGGAAAATCTCCTCTACCGCGGCAAATCCAAACTGCGCACCATCCTCTCGAAAAAAGGAGTCACACCCTATGAGTAATCCGATCAATCATTCCGGCACGAACGAGTGCCCCGATACATTTCGAAAAATGCTCCCAACCGCCGACGCGGACCGCTTAGACGAGACGCTTACGGCAATGCCCGAAGCCGGCTTTAATGCCGCTGCCGTCACCGGCAAAACACTTGCAAAGCTTGGGCTTTCCGCGCCCGATGGCAGCCTTTCCGTCGTCAGCGAAAACCCTGCTATTGCACCGGCCCGCGAAGCCGGGACACCGAAGCGCCGCTTCCGCGCGGTTTTGATCGCGGCCTGCGCCGCCGTTTTGCTGCTGGCAACCGTCGCGGTCGCCAAGATCGTCCACGACAAAAAGGCCCGCGTCATCGAGGTGACGGAGCTTACGGAAAACCTGACCGCGGAGCGCGGCAAAGCCTTCCAACCGCTCGGTCAGTCCGGCAAGCTCGGTGACATCACGATCACCGCTGCCGACATGCTCGGCGATTCGCACCGCATGTTCATCGAAGTCTCGACCGATGTTTCGGTTGACGCTCCGGACGGCTGGCTTGCCGGCTACATGCCGGCCGAAGCCGCATTGTCCTTTGCCTGCACGGCAGGTGCAGAGGCCTTCGCCGACTGCGCCGCAGCGCCGTTTGCAAGGGACGGGAAGCTTTGGTACATGGTGAGCTGCGCGGACAACCGCGATACCGCACGCACCATCAACCGCCTGCCCGTGAGCCTGCAGATCCGCAGGGACGCCGACGCGCAGGATCCGCTCACGCTCTCCTGGACCAATGATTACGATGTCTCCGACCGCGTGATCGCTGCCGGCAATACCATCGAAAAGTACCGCGTCGACACGCTCTCGCTGACCGTCTGCGACCTCACCGTCGAGCTCTCGGGCGACACGGCCGGCTACGCGCTTGATTACATCACCTTAACAAGCGGCAACCGCCTCTACGAGATTGCGAACACCGCGCTGCCGCTGTACCCCGCGACCGAGCTGGAGCGCACGTACGATGACAACGGAAACCTCCTTGCGGAGCGCCGTCACTACAGCCTTCTCGAAGGATTTGCCCTTGAGCCGGGCGGCGATGCGGTCTTCGTGCCGGCCTCGCAGATCGCTTCCGTGACCATCGGCGGCGTGACGATCCCGGTTGCGAAGTAATCGCGACGCAGAACCGGACAAGAAACAACAAAGCCCGCTGCAGCGTGAAAACTGCGGCGGGCATTTTGATTTGTAACAGGGTGAATTTTCCGAAGTTAACGGTTTCGCTCCGGCACCGACAAAAGGACGGAGATTCCCAAAAGCGCGCACGCAGCAGCAGCGAGCGGCCACATCGAGGCGCCCTCGTAGATGCGCAGGTAGTACTGCGGCAGCAGGACCGCGCGCAGGAAGCGGATCGCCGGGAAGATCGTCGCCACGTCCAGCAGGATCGGGCAGCACAGGTAGCTGATCAGCGTGAGGATCGGGATGGTCGCGCAGACCGCGTGCACCGACGGAATCAGGAAGCGCAGGATGTTGCAAAATGCAGCCACCAAAAGCACGTACACGCCCATCGTCACAAGCTCCCGGCCCGTGCGGGTCCACAGTCCGGAGACCGCGAGGCACACCCATCCGGCGATGCCCGCCATCACGGTCGGCAGCAGGATGGACGCAAACGAGATCAGCGGACGGCGCTCTCTGGCCATCACGCGGAAGCGCCCCTCGGCGTCGTCCTGGTACCAGAACACCAGGCCCGCGAGGCCCGTAAGCAGCACGAAGATCGCGACCGTTCCGCGGATCGGCTTGGTCAGCACGCTCTCCGCCTTTGCAACGGACTCCTCCTCGATCTCTCCGGTGATGTCGCTCACGGAGACATATTCCACGATGGCCGGCGAGTTCATCGCCGCCTCATAACTCTTCCCAAGCTGCTCTGCCGCCGTCTTCGCGTCGATCTCCAGGCCGCTCTTTTTAACCAGATAATCGCGCACGACCTCGAAGCCGAGCACGTGATTTAACTTGTCATAGACGATCTCGTTGACGAACGAGCCGTAGATCGTCCGCTCCGAAACGACCGCAGTGATCATGCCGCGCCACTCGCCGGACACGATCTTCCCGACCATATCCTCGGAAAATACATACCCGCACTCGGCGCGTCCCGCCGCCACATCGCTGTAGAGATCCTCCTCTTCCTCGCACTCGTAGAAGAGAAATGCATCCGGCACGCGCTCCGTCATCTCCGCCAGAAACGTCTCGGCGACGTCGTCCTTATCCTCGAAAAATACAGCCACATGCAGCTTGCCGTCGTCCTCCGTGATCAGCACGCGGTACAACAAAAGCACCGCGGGAAGCATCAACAGAATCAACACAAACGAAGGCTTCTTCAAAAGCCGCTTGGCCGTCAGCCACAGCCACGTGAAGAACCGCCGGATCGCGCCGGCGACCTTCGCCCCGCGTCCGACCGCAAACGAAGAAAGCTCCTCCGCCGAAGCGAACGCGCCGCGAACAAAACCCTGCTCTGTCCCGCGATTTTCCACCGTCTGCACTCCTTATCAAAACCGGCTTTCGCCGATTACACTCGTTTACTAAACTGCATTTTCTGCCGTCTGCGTCATCGCTGCTCGCGCCACCGGTTCCAGGCCATCAGCGCCACCGTCGCACCGAACGCGACCGCCGTCTCCGCCAGCAGTACAAGCGTTCCGCGCACGTTCGAAAGCTGCTTTAGTCCGTCGACCGACACACGGAGCATCGTCGCCGTCGGAAGATACCGTCCGGGCCCGCGAACCGCCTTCGGAAGGTAGGCCGAAGGAACGATGCAGCCCGAGGCATAGCCCATGATCGCCGTGATCAGGAACAACAGCAAAATGCCGCCGATCTGGTTCGCGGCGAACGTGTACACGAACAGCACCAGGGCCGCCGCAAGCAGCAGCACGGGGATGCCCGCGCAGAACCAGAACCACAGCTCGCCGACCTTCATGATCCCAAGATACCGCTCCAGCGTGTCCGGCCACCCGAGCCAGACAACGTACAAAATCAAAAACAACGAGACGTAAAATGCAAAGAACAACATCAATACCGAGAGGTATCTCGCGAGCGCGAGAAGCGGCGAGCCGATGCCGCGCATCGCAAGCTGATCCTCGAGGGATTTGGCGTCGCTTTTTAGAAGCGTTCCGCACGCAACACCGCCGAGCATGAGAAGCATCACGATGCCGGCGCAGAAATAGTACTGTAAAAGAGTCTGCCCGTACGTGCCCGAGGCATCCTCCGCGACGAAGCTCTCCTCGCGGTTGATGACGCGGTCCGCCAGCAGGTTCTCGAGATCGTCCTGGATCCGCCAGGCGTCGGTGTCGTCCGCGCCGTGCTCTCTCGCAACCGCAACGCCGGCCTGCACCTGCGACGCCGAGACCTTGATCAGGTTGCAGCCGACCTCAACGATACCCTCCATCAGGCCCTGATTGAGGCTGTTGAGCATTTTCGGCGAATACAGCTTCGCGGCGCCCGCATAGTTGTCGCTGAAGACGCTGTCCACAAAATTCTCCGGGAAGATCATCACGCCGTCGTAGCGCCCCTCCCGAAGGCCGGCCATGCCGTCCTCCTCGGTCGCCTCGCTGAAGCGGAACACCGTCGCGGCGCTCGCTGCGGACTGCAGCACGTCCAGACCGAAATTCTCGATATAGTCATCGTTCATGACGAGCGCAATGTTCACGCTTCCCTGCAGCTCGTCCCCGCCGAGGGCCTTCTGTCCGCACAAAGTGACCGCAGCAAACAAGGTCACCAGAAGCAAGGTGCCCAGATAATACTGCGGTACGATTTTCAGTGCGCGCTTCGCCTCGAGACCGAGGAAGCGCCGGAACAGTCTGCCCATACGATTGAACCCTCATTTGCCGACCAAAAAGGCCGGGATGCCTCATCGCAAAAACTTGTTGTAATACCACTCGAGCTGATCAATGCCCTCCTGGATCATCGCGTTTGCCTGATCGGGTGTGAGCGTCAGAAGATTGTACTGCTCGCCCTCCGGCTTCTCCGGCGCGTACTGCGTCGGGGCAAATGCGATCCGCCCGCTGAACGACGCGCTCTTTCCGTTGTAGCGGTCCTCGAACGAGAGCGAATCGAACTTCATCTCCCAGCCGTTTTTATAGTTGCACTCGGCCGTCACGCGCATCGTGCCGACCGTGTCTCCCTCGTATACCGTGTTGGCCTCCACATCCAGGATCGCGCCCGAGACGTTGTAGTTGATCGACGCGTTTGCGCCGTACTGCGGCATGTCGGGAAGCTGTAGCGACAGCTCGATCTTCGAGGACACGCGAGTGCGCGATGCCGTCACGGTCTTCTTCGCATCGAAGGTGTATTTCTTTCCGTCGATGTCCGCGGTCACCGTCAGATACATCCGGTCCTGCGGGTCCTCCGAACCCGTGCACTGAAGGTCCGCCTGAATCGTCGCAGGCTTATCCAACGCGTATCCCGTCACCTCCGCCGTCAGGCGCGCCAGCTCACCGCCCTTCGTCACGTACGCATACACATTCACGCCGTTGCCGTCGCCCTCCGGGCGAAGCTTCCACGCGCCGTGCAGCGTCTGTGCGGCACCGGCCCCGCCGGCCGCGTTCGCCACGACGTCGGCTATTTTGTAAAATTCATCCTCATCCACATCGATGCGGAACACGTAGCAGGGAACCTTCTCCGAGCCGATGACAACCATCTCCGTGCGCTCGTTCCCCTTCGCGTCCTTCATCTGCTCGTAGCGGATCGACGCCACGATCCGGTCCACGACCGACTCGTCCGCCGGGTACGTCGCCGCCAGCGCCTTGCGCACATTCTGAAGCAGCGTGTAGCCCTTCTGCAGCAACGCAAAACCGCTCTGCGCCGTGCCCTTCACGCTGTCCCGCTGCCCCGCGGGAAGCATCTCCCATAAGGGTGCATTTTCCCACGCACCGGGGATGTCCGAAACCTTCGCCGTCAACACTTCCTTGAGAAGCTTCGGCGAAGTAAAGTAGATCGTGTCGCCGTCGTAATATGCCTTCAAAAGCGAGAGGCTCAGCGCGCTGATCGAACCGCGCAGGTCGACGCCCACATTTTCCCCGTCCAGACCTATGTTTACGCCGAAGCCGAAGCCCGCGTAATCCGAGAGCTTCCGATCCGCGTCCTTAGCTCCGAAATCGCCGAGCGTAAGGTTCGTGTCGCGAAGCGAAAGCGAGACGCCGATGTCCGTCGGACCCTCCGAGAAGATGTCCGCGAGGTCCTGCATGTGCAGTGCCTTCATCATCGGCTCGCGGTACCCGAGCCCGTCGTCAAATGCATCCTTTAACGCCGACCGGCACAGCTCCTGCGGCGTCTTGCGGTGTGCGCTCTTGTAGAGCAGAACACCGAGCCCGATAACGCAAATAAGCCCAACCGGGATGAGCCATACCCACCACCGCAGGGCTTTTTTCTTCGTCGGTTTTTCCTCGTCCGTCCAGATGACGTTGCCTTCTTCATCGAAGGGCGGCCGAACCAGTTTCCGATTTTCCTCCATACCAACTCTCCCACGCACTGCCTGCGGACATGTCCCGGGACACATCGCAATCCGGCAGCGATTACTGTCCCTTCTTCAATTCCGCCAAAAGGCCGTCGCCGCGAAGGGTACGGTCCACCTCACGCAGCACGCCGTTTTGCATCACCATCAATTTGTCCACGATGGAGAGTGCTTCCTCGTCGTGCGTCGTGATGATCACGATGCCGCCGCGCCGCTTGTGCTCCGCGAGATAATCGCGGATGGCCTCCTTGCAGATGAGGTCCAGCGCCGCATCCGGCTCGTCCAGAATCAACACCGGCGGGTCGTTCGCGACCGCACAGCCGATGCTGAGACGCTTCTTCATACCGCCCGACATCGCATCCACGCGCACGTTGATGAACTCCGGAATGCCGAGCATCGCAAGCGTTCCGCGCTCGAGCTCCTGGTTCATGTCGTAGCGGCTGTTCGCGTACCACAGGCGCAGATTGTCGCGCGCCGTGAGCTCCGCGATCAAAGGATTTTCCTGCGGAACATAGCCGATCAGGCGCTCGCGCTCCGAGGTCTCCTTGAGCATGTCATGTCCGAACGCAGTGAAACTGCCGCCACCCGCTTTGAGGGTGCCGGCCAGAATCTTAAGGAGGGTGGATTTGCCGCTGCCGTTCGCGCCCGCAATCGCAACGCACTCGCCCTGCTTCGCGGTGAACGACGCTTCCCGCAGCACCACCTTCCTGCCGTATTGTTTACTAATGCCGCTTACCGTGATCATGGTATCAGGTCAAATACGAAAGAAGGCAGACAACCATGACCAGCACCAGAAGGATTGCCATCGCACACACGATTCTCTTCTGGTTCTTCCTGCTAAAGAAATTCATATAAATACCCATCCTCTCCGCCCGCTTTCGTGCGGGCATTTCCGCGCCTGCTCCCCGCAGGCTGCGCTATGCTTCATTGTATCGAAAAATCCGTAAAAAGTCAATCGCCGTCCGCCGAACGCCCCCGTTCCGCGAACCGTCGGAAAATGCTCAGGAAAACACCGGCAGATTCTTCAAAATCATGCCGCCGGTCGGCGGAACCGCCACCGTCACATAACCGTCGCGCACGGCGTACATCTCGGCCTCGACGCCGAATCCGTCCTCGCCGGTCCGCAGCAGACGCACAAGTCTCGCATCGTCCGTCACGCCCGCAAGCCACACCGGAAGGTGCACATCCCTGCGGCAGTCGGTGTTGTTGACCACCGTGATGACCGTCTCGCCCGGAATCATGCGCGCGTACGCCAACAACCCGTGCTCCTCCGCAAGCCATACCAGGGAGCCCACGCGAAGCGAACGGTACGCCCGGTGAATGCGGATGATCTCGCGGTGGAACAAAAGCATGTCCTCGTCCTCGCGGCCCCACGGGTACGTCCTGCGGTTGTCCGGGTCCGTCCAGCCGCACACGCCCGCCTCGTCGCCGTAGTACACGCAAGGTGCGCCCGGCCACGTCATCTGCATCAAAACCGCCTCGCGCATCACCGCATGGTTGACGCCCTCGCCGGCCGCCGCAGCGCCCGCCGACTCCGTCCGCCCGACGCGGCGGTTCGTTCTCGTAAGGAAGCGCGAATGGTCGTGGTTCGAGAGCTCGTTCATCGCCGTCAGCAGTGACGCCGTCTGGAACCGCGCCATGTTGCAGCGCATCGCAAAATCAAACGCTTTCTCGTTACACAGAAGGTCCTCGCGGTACGCATCGCTGTGCTTCTCCATGCCGGTCAAAAACCAGCCGACCGGCTCCATGAACGCATCGTAGTTCATCACGGAGTCCCACTCGTCGCCCGCAAGCCACGCGGTCGCATCGCCGTAGTGCTCCGCTAAGATCAAAGCGTCCGGATTGGTCGCCTTTACGTTCTTGCGGAATTCCTTCCAGAAATGATGGTTGTACTCCTCGCTGTGCCCGAGGTCCGCCGCCACATCGAGGCGCCAGCCGTCCACCGAGAACGGCGCGGAGAGCCATTTGCGCGCGATGCGCATGATGTAGTTGCGAAGCTTCGGCGAGGTCTCGTAGTTGAGCTTCGGGAGCGTCTCGTGGCCCCACCAGCCGTCGTACGTCTCCTCCCCGGTCTCCTCGTCGGTCGAAAACGCGAAAAATGACCGGTACGGGCTGTCCGGTGCGCCGTACGCACCGTCCTCGAAGCCCTTCGCCCCGCGATAAATCCCCTCGCGGTCCAGCCATTTGTTGAACGACCCGCAGTGGTTGAACACGCCGTCGATGATGACGCGCATCCCGCGCTTGTGGGCCTCGCGCACCAGCTGCGCGAACAGCTCGTCGCTCGCGGCGAGATTTTCCTCGCTCGTCACGCGGGCAATGTACTGGGCGGAGTGAGCATTTGCCGTATCACCCTCCGCAAGGCCCAGCGGCGCGTCCTTGACGATCACGCCGAAATGCGGGTCCACATGGTCATAGTCCTGAATATCATACTTGTGGCTCGACGGCGACACAAAGATCGGGTTGAGGTACAACACCTCGACCCCGAGCTTTCGCAGGTAATCAAGCTTCTTGATCACGCCCGCCAAATCGCCCCCGTAAAATTCCTGCACATCGCACCCGTCCGGCACATGATTCCAGTCGGTCACGCGCCTCGACTGCCGGTCGATATAGTAGTACTCGCCCGTCTTCACGTCGTTCGTCGGATCGCCGTTGCAGAAGCGGTCGACGAAGATCTGATACATCACCGCGCCCTTCGCCCAGTCCGGCGTGTGGAATCCCGGCGTGATCACAAACGGCGTCGTGTCGCGGAACATCTGCATCAACCCGAGCCGGTCATAGCGGAACGTGCACTCCGGCGTCACCACCTCAAAATAATAGTGCATCGGCCGGTCAATGAGCTCCACCGGCGCCGTGAACCAGTCAAACCGCTCGTCGCTTCGTTCGCACGTCATCTCGATGCAATTCGCGCGCTCCGAAATCACAACAACCGCCCGCTCCGCCTGATCTTTACCCACGCGAAGCGTAAGCGTCACCGTATCGTACGGCTCGGGCTCGCAGGGCGAGCGGAACATCTCCGTCCCGTCGCTGTGCACCGCCTCCGGCTGAAACGCCCTCAGATTCTCAATTCTTCGATTGTTCTCGGAAACAACCATACCCAATCAAACGCGCCCTCCCGGGCGCAACCTCCGCATACCAGAAATCCGACAGAAGCGGCTGCGCCGCCCCTGCCGGAACATATTCTCATCTTACTTTTACTTACCCTCAGCCTTCAGCTCACGGCTCTTCGCTGCGATGATCATGCACAGGCAGAGAATCATCGCCAGTGCAAAGATCGGGCCTGCGGTCATGATCGTCTTCTTGATGAACGCGCCGGACACAAGCTTCTGTGCATCGTAACGATCGTTCGAGATCGCCATGGTCGTGTCGTTCACCTTCTGCGAATTCCAGGCCTTCAGCATCTCCGAGAAATCCGCGATCACGGTGTTGCTCTTCTCCTCGAGCGCCGCAATCTCCTTCTCGAGCGCTTCGCGTTGCGCCGCCGTCGCCGTCATATCAAGCTTCGCCGCCGGCGTCTTCGAGCCGTTGTTGCTTACACCGGAGTTGTTCTCGCCGGTGCCGCCTTCGCCCGCGTTGCCGGTGTTGCCGTTCTCGCCGGTGCCGCTCTGCGTGCCGTCGCCTTCACCCTGCTCTCCGGTCTCGCCGGTGCCGTCAGCGCCGTCATCCGAGCCGCCCTTATCGGTCTTGTCCTCCTTCATCACCGGCTCGCCGGTCAGGTCGGAGAGCTTCAGCTCGTAGGTAGCGATCTGCGAGGAAAGCTTCGTGTTGCCGTCCGCGACGCCTCTGCGGATATCCACGAGTGCGTCATAAGTCTTCGTCGAATCACCGTCAATCTTTGTGAGCGAATCCTTCGTGCTGATGTAGAGAATCTCGCTCTTCTCGTAGGAAGCAATCAGCTTGTCAAGAAGCGAGAGCTGCGTGCGACGCTTGCTTAAGCTGTTGCCCAGGTCACGAAGCTCAAAGTTGTACTGCGTGAGCAGACGCTGCGGATCCTTTGTAAGTGCATTTAACGTGAGATTCGCGTTGAGACGGCCGATATCGCTGTCTGTGAGGGCATTCAGCCGCACGACGATATCGTTAAATCCTGCCCCGCGATACTTAAACGTAGGCTCCTTCACATACATCTCCTGCGCGTAGCGGGAGACGATGGCAAGCCGCTGCTGAAGAATCTCCAGCTGCTGCGGATAGTCGTAATCCGAGAGCACGAACGTCACCGTATTGGACGGAACGCCCTGCGTGTAGGACTCCGCAAATCTTGCCTTATAAACCGTCAGAATACTCTTTAAAACGGACTCCAGGTCCTTCTTCGAAATCTTCGGGTCGAAGTTGTTATTCAGTTTCACCGAGAACAGCGTGGGGTTGAACCTCTCCGCCGTCAAGGTGCGATTGGTCGTAAAATCAAGGAGCGACTCATAGCTCATGGTCTGGTTCACGATATCCTCGGGATATGCGCCTGCCACCACAAGGCTCTGGCGGATCTTCTCAACGGAGTAACGGCTTTCAAAGCCTGCGGCCGCGAGCGCCTCCTCGATGACCTCATCCGAAGCCAGCTCGTTAATGTCAAACAGCCGTCCGTCCGGCGCAATGCCTTCCGCAGCGCCGTCAAATGTCAGCTGCAGTCTCGCCGAAGCCGTTGCCGGCTTCTTGTCAAGGCAGAACAGAATCACCGACAGCACAACTCCGAAAACGGCTGCGCCCGCCAGAATGTAAATCACCTTGCGCCAGAGCGAAAGCGGAGCCTTCGCACCATCGCGCTTCACTGCATTTTTCTTGGGAGCGGAACTAACCTGCTTACTCATACTTCCGCCTCCTTTCCCGACTCATCCGACACACTTGTGTCCGAAGCGTCGCCTCCGTCGCCGGTCTTGCCGTTTGCGTCAGCCTTGCCGCCGCGCTTCATCTCTGCGGCAAATGCGCTCACGAACCACAGTCCGCACGCCAGAAACGCGCCGAGCACCGCAAAGATAATCATTTTCTTCATGTTCGCTGCGAGGAAACTCGGGGCCTTGCCCTGCGCCGCCGAGCGGTTCGCATAGGTCGTATAGAAGGAGCTGTTGTAGATCTCTTCCATCTGGTCGCAGATCTGTATATAAACCTCGTGGCAGATCCGGATTGCGGCTGCGAGCTCCACCTTTGCCTTCTCGGTGTCCACCGCTGCCGTTTCCGACTGCAGGCTCTCAATCTTTGCCTTCAGATCATCGATCGTGATCTCCAGAGCCGTGGCATTCTCATAATTGGCAGCCTGCTCCAGAATCAGCTTGTTATAGTATTCCGTCGTAATCTTCGTGGTCTTCGACCCCTCGCCGTCCTGCTGCTCAACATAAATCTGGTCGTGCTTGTAATTCTTGAGGGTCTCCGCCGTCTGCGCGATCTGCTCGTTCACCACATCGAGCTTCGTCTGCACCTCGCGCATCTGGAAGCGGTACTTCGCGATCATCGCCTCGCGATCCTTCGCCACGCTGCTCGCGGTAATATCGGAATAGAGATACTCCACATTTACGTCCCGCGCCGTCTGCAGCGTCTCCATCAGGTCCGTCAGCGACCGTCCGTCGCGATACGACCGATACGCCTTAATCTCATCCGACTTGCTGTCGCAATAATCGTAGAGGTTGGTGAGGGCCTGTCTTAAGAGGTCCACACTCTCCATGATGTCCAGGTGGTCCACATCAATCACGGAGATTTCGTCACCGGGAAGCATGAGGTCCGCATAGGTCATGGCGAGATAGTTGTTATAGGAGATCAGGATACGGTCCAGCAAAAGGCGAAGTTCATCGTCGGGAAGATAAATCTTTTTGTTGTTCTCTCTGTCATCTTCCTCGCTGAATCCGTTCGAAAGCGATACAATGATCTGATTCACATACGTAAGCTTAATACTCTGCAGCTGTGCGTATGCGGCGCTGTTCTTATCCGCAAGCATCTGCTTGGCGATCTCCTGCTGTCTGCGGCTGTCCTCCGTGAGCATACGCTCAATGGAGATGTTCTTGCGCAAAGCAGCAATCGAAATATCCTCGGAGAGTGTCACGCCCCGAAGCGCATCCTGCAGTACATACGAGGATGTGATCTGCGACACATCCAACTCCGTTCCGTCCGGGGCCGTCAGATCCTTTACAGGCTTCGGCGTCGGCGTGATCAACGGGTTGGTCGTATCCAGAACATCATAATCAAACGTGACAACCGACGCAACGCGTGTATTGTCGTTTCGGAGTTGATACATCAAAAGAGGTGCGCAAACACCGACAACCATGCACAGGATCACAACCCACGCATAGACGCGCCCCTTTACTTTCATAGTGTGGAACACTCGCATCAGATCAACGCTGCCGTCCAGATCACCGGACCGGTTGACAACGACATTAATCTGCGAGTCTTTTTCTATCGACAGGGGAGCATTGCTCACTCCCTGCTGTGTTTTATCAGACACGGTAAATGTTTCCTTTCACAAGTCTTCTTTACGGCGCCGGGCAGCATATCATCGGAATGCGCCCTTTCACACAATCGCCTCTGTGCAGTATACGATATCGGGGCGAAGTTGTCAATGTTTTCGGGCTTTTCCGCTCCCCTTCCCTGCTCCCGCTGTCCCAACAGAAGACGGAGCGTCCGAAAAAACGCTCCGTCTCATCGTTTGCGATTGCTGTTTCAACACTTGCCTTCGGCACTATTCCCACTGTGCATAGAAGTACGCCGTCGTCCCGTTGACCGTCGTCTTGCCGACCGATTCCCCGTTGACGTACAATGCATAACTTCCGCCTGCCGGCACCGATGTCGCCCAGTACTTGTTTCCGTTTTTATCCTTCACGTACCACTTGTTGTCATAATCGCGGTACACTCTCCATCCGACAAACTGTTTGCCGCTCTGCGCGAAGCCGAGTTCCGAAATCGTGAGCGTCTTCTGGCTCACACCGTATGTCACGACACTGGTCTTCGGCGATGCCGATGCATTGTTCGTCTGATAGTATTTTATCGTAAAGGTGTTCGCATTTTCCCATTGTGCGTAGAAGTGAACCGTAGTGCCGGCCACGGTCGTCTTTCCGACCGACTCGCCGTCAACGTACAGGGAATATCCTCCGCCCGAAGGCACCGAGGTTGCCCAGTACGAATTTCCGGCCTTGTCTTTCACGTACCACTTGTTGTCGTAATCGCGGTACACCTTCCACCCGACAAATCTCTTGCCGCTCTGCGCGAAGCCGAGCTCCGAGGTTTTGAGCGTCTTCTGACTCACGCCGTATGTCACGGTACTGGTTTTCGCCGAGGCGCTGCTGTTGTCTGTCTCATGGTATTTCACGGTGAAGGCATTCGTGTCTTCCCACTGTGCGTAGAAGTACGCCGTCGTCCCGGCCACAGTCGTCTTTCCGACGGACTCGCCGTTGACGTACAGTGCATAGCTTCCGCCCGAAGGCACCGAGGTCGCCCAGTACTTGCTGCCGCTTGCGTCCTTCACATACCACTTGTTGTCATAATCGCGATATACCTTCCAGCCGACAAATTTCTTGCCGCTCCGCACGAAGCCGAGTTCCGAGATTGTGAGTGTCTTCTGGCTCACACCGTACGTCACGGTACTGGTTTTCGCCGAAGCACTGCTGTTGTCGGTCTCGTAATACTTCACGGTGAAGGTGGTTGCATTTTCCCACTGCGCATAGAAGTGTACGGTTGTTCCGGCCACCGTTGTCTTTCCGACGGACTCACCGTTGACGTACAGTGCGTAACTGCCGCCCGAAGGCACCGAGGTCGCCCAGTACTTGCTGCCGCTTGCGTCCTTCACATACCACTTGTTGTCATAGTCGCGGTACACCTTCCAGCCGACAAATCGCTTGCCGTTCTGCGTGAATCCGAGTTCTGCCACAGTGAGCGTTTTCTGGCTCACGCCGTAGGTTACCGTGCTGATCTTATCCGAGGCATCGCTTGTATCCGTCTTGTGGTATTTTACGACAAATGTATCGGTTTCTTCCCACTGTGCATAGAAGTGAGCCGTTGTTCCGGCCACCGTCGTCTTGCCGACAGACTCGCCGTTGACATACAGCGCATAGCTTCCGCCAGAAGGCACCGAGGTTGCCCAGTATTTGCTGCCGCTCGCGTCCTTCACATACCACTTGTTGTCATAATCGCGGTATACCTTCCAGCCGACAAACCGCTTGCCGCTCTGTGCGAAACCGAGTTCCGAGATCGTGAGCGTCTTCTGGCTCACACCGTACGTTACGGTGCTGGTCTTCGGGGAAGCCTCGGCATTATCCGACTTGTAATACTTCACGGTAAATTCCGAGGTTGCCTCCCATTGTCCGTAGAAATGCACGATGGTGCCGGCCACGGCTGTCTTGCCGACCGACTCTCCGTTGACGTACAGCGCGTAACTGCCGCCCGAAGGCACTTCGGTCGCCCAGTACTTGCTGCCGCTTGCATCCTTCACGTACCACTTGTTATCGTACTCGCGATGAACCTTCCAGCCGAGGAATTTCATGCCGGTCTGCGAGAATCCGAGCTGCTCGATCGTGTACGTCTTCTTGCTCACGCCATACGTCACTTCACTGGTCATCGCAGACGCGACGCTCATCTCTGTCTGGTGGTATTTTACGGTGAAGGTGTTGATTTCCTCCCACTGCGCATAGAAGTGCGCGGTTGTTCCGGCCACCGTCGTTTTGCCGACGGACTCGCCGTTCCGGTACAGGGCATAACTGCCGCCCGAAGGAACCGACGTCGCCCAGTATGCGCTGCCGTTTGCATCCTTTACGTACCACTTATTGTCGTAATCGCGGAATACCCTCCATCCGACAAATTTCATCTGCGAAGGTCCGAAGCCGAGCTCCTCGACCGTAAGGGACGCCTGACTGACACCGTAGGTCACCGAGCTGGTCTTGTCGGACGCCGCGGAATCTTCGCTCTGGTAGTACTTGATCGTGAAAGCACTCGTCGTATCCCACTGCGCGTAGAAGTGAACCGTGGTTCCGACAGCGCCGGTTCTTGCAACCGTCTCACCGTCCACGTACAAAGCGTAACTTCCGCCGGAAGGCACCGACGTCGCCCAGGATACTTTCCCGTTTGCGTCCTTCACATACCATTTTCCGTCGTATTCCCGATATACCTTCCAGCCCCGGAACTTCTTGCCGGTCTGGATGAATCCGAGCTCGGCCGCCGTGAGTGACTTTTGCGTATAACCGTAGATCACTTCGCTGGTCGTCGCCGATGCTGCCGCGGTGTCCGTCTCATGATACTTGATTGTGAAGGAGACCGCCTCCGTCCGGATCGTGTTTCCGGTCTGCTGAATGTGGGACGGCACCTTGATCTCGCAGTTCGTGAGTGTATTGCCGGTCACCGCACCGGTGAGCTGCTGCTCGTTTCCGTATGCAACAATGCCGTACTGTTTGCTTGCAATGATCGTGTTCTGGCGGACCTCCAGCTCCCCGTAGAGAATATAAATGCCGTTGGTTCCCGCATTTACGATCTCATTGCCGGACACCGAGCTGTCGCTCACATTCTTGATGTAAATGCCGTTGGTTCCGCTGTTGGTGATCACATTGTTCGTTGCGGATACAGTCGAATTCTCGATCCGCATTCCGTTGTTGCCGGCACAGTCAATCCTGTTGCCCGACAATTCTTCAACCAGACTGTCCGTGATATAGATGCCCGCCGTACCGGTTTCACTGATCACATTGTCCGTCACGACGGCATCGCTGTTCGATGCGACCCGAATTGCCGCCCATCCGGCATTGGAGATTGTATTTCCCCGGACGGAAGCATCGGAACTGTATATATACAATGCGTTCTCTTCGATGTGAGCTCCGACCGGATAGCTGACCGTGTTGTTGTCAAACACAACACTGCCGTACCGGTTGTCAAGGATCATCCGGTCACTGCCGACAAAGACATTGTCGCGAATCTCCAGATCCGACTCCGTCGCGTCGATCAGGTCGATCGTCACCGCGACGTTGCGGCTTCCGTGCCGGATATTGTTTCCGTATACTTCGAAGGATCCGCTGGATTCCGACATCAGGAATGCATGGACATCGGTCGCCGTGTTGTTGTTGATCGAACCGTTGCTCATCCCGGCGAGGACCACGCAGTATCCGTCCAGTCCGGAAAATGTATTTCCGGAAATCACAACATTCTCACAGGGTTCCGGAGCAATGTGATGATTTCCGACGCCGGAAAGGACATTTCGGAAGGTACAACCCGTCACCGTCACATTCTTACACGGCGTTCCGTCGAGCGGAACCGCCTCGTCGGCATTTCCGACCCCCGGAAAATCCAGCTGGATCGTTTCCGACATATACGCCGCGCCGCCGATCTCACCGTCCGAGTCCGACGCCTTCACAAAATCGTGAAAATACACGTCGCTGATCGTTACATCCTTCACGCCTGCCAGCTCGATAAAGTGATAGCCGCAGCACTCTGTCAGCTCTGTCGATGTGACGGTGATATTCTCTCCGTGGTAGAAGAAGAACAGACTCTTGGTATACAGACCGTATCCGCTGCTGTCCTTGTTCGTCACATTGCCGTCCCATTTTCCGCCGCGGATGACGACATTCCGAAGTCTCTCGTAGCCGCCCCGTTCAACCTCGCCGGCCTGCACCGTACCGTTTCGAAGCATCGGGCAACTGTCATCCGTACGAATGATCACTGCATTTTCATCAAGCCACAGCGTCGTGTCGGAATAGATTCCGAGATCCCGGCTGATATGATACTCACCTGCGGGCAGGTATACAACGATCGGGTCGGAGGAGCTGTTCGCAAGATTCAGCGCCTTCTGGATTGCCGCATAATCGTCTTTTCCGTCGTTCGGCTTCGCACCGATCTCGGATGCCGTCACGTCGACCACGCCTTCCGACCACACCGCATACAGATGAACGGTATCGCCCGCACCTGCGGTATCACGCAGCCACTCCTTGTCGGAAACCAATGCGATATTCTCGTCCGTATAAGTGCTCGACCACACTCTTCCCGAGGAGGAGCGGATCAGCCACTGTCCGTTGCGTTCCTTCTGCGCCTTCCACCCGAGGAACACGCTGCCCTGCTTCTGGAATCCCAGCTCGCTGATCGACAGGATTCTTGTGCCGTTCACCTTGTCGATCGTCGTCACGGTCGAGTGTGCCGAAGAATTCTCATCCCGGTGATATTTTACGGTAAATGTGTTCTCTGCCCACTGTGCATAAAAGTGCACCACGGTGCCGATCGGCGCGGTCTCCGCAACCGTACAGCCGTCGCCGTACAACTGATAACTGCCGCCCTCGGGAACCGAGGTCGCCCAGCCTTCTTCTCCGTTGGCATACAGGACACGCCACTTCTTGTCGTACTCGCGGTATACCTTCCATCCGCGCATTGCAAGCGTGCCGTTTGTAATCCCGAGTTCACTGCTTGTGTACGTCTTCGTATTCACGCCGTGGCGGATATTCTGCGTCGTGCTGATTGCCGCCGCAGAATCGCTCGGATGGAACTTTATGGTAAAATCTTTTGTCCCGACCCACTGTCCGTAGAAATGCACGACGGTTCCGACCGGTGCCGTTTTTGCCACCGTCTCTCCGTTCCCGTACAGATAATACTCCGTGTCTGCATTGACGTTCGAGGACCAAACCATGTCGCCGGACGATGTCTTCACAGCCCAGCAGTTGTCCGATTCGCGATAAACCTTCCATCCCTTGAACGTTCTGTCCGTATCGCTGAACCCGAGCTGCTGATACGTGAGCGTCGGCGTGGAGTACCCGTAATAGATCTCGCTTTGCGTGCTTGCCGCCGAAGCGTTGTCATTGTCATGATAACGAACGGTAAACTTTACCACGTTGTCCCAGGTCGCATAGAAGTGAACATTCTCACCTCCATATACGGTACCCGCCACAGAACATCCGTTGCCGTATGTGACATAGGAGTAGCCGCTCGGCAGTGTCTTCGCCCAGCCTTCGATATTGTTCGAATCTTTGACTCTCCAGGTCTGATCCAGCTCGCGGAAAATTCTCCATCCGAGGAACCGTTTTTCCTTGGACGTGAAGCCCAGCTCCTCGACAGTCTTGGTCTTCGTGCTCGTTCCGTAGGTGACTGCTGTCGTGGTCCCGGATGCCGCGGCATTCAGATCCGAATGGTAATACACGACAAAAACGTCCGAACTTCCGGCAGCCTCAGCTGCAATCGGCAAGTCAGGAACAATCAAAAGCAGAATCAATAAAACAACAAGCATTCGTTTTTTCATAGCGCTTTCAATGTGTCCCGCAGACACATCGTTCCTCCTTATCTCCTCTTTTGATCACTTTCGCACGACACTCTATTCATTCTTATTACAATTATACAGGAAATTAAATCCCCCGTTCAAGAGCAATCTTTCCGCCCTTGCTATTATGACAAATTGTTTTACATTTTTGCAGGTTCGGAAGTGGCTTTTGCCGCCTCACGGGCAGAGCGGCGTTACCTTTCCTCTTTCAACAATTTGTATTGCTAAAACAACTGTAATGATGTAGAATTTGTATGTGAAAAATCCCCCGGTTGCTGCGGAAGGTTCCCTATGCATTCCGCGGTTGAAAAGGGAAGCGTTTTCCGACTCAACGCACTGTATCATTATTCGAATCTAGGAGGAGCACATTTCTATGCGACTTGATGATTACAAATTGTTTACGATCGGTCCGACGCAAATGTATCGGCATACACTTGACGTTCGATCGAAGGTGGTTCCGTATTTCCGGACTCCGGAATTTTCGGAACTCATGCTGGACAACGAGCGGCTGATCAAAAAGCTTCAGTTTGCTAGTGAAGATTCTAAAGCAGTTTTCTTAACCGCCTCCGGCAGCGGCGCGATGGAAGCAACGGTAATTAACTGCTTTGATCAAAACGATAAACTTCTGATCATCTGTGGTGGAACGTTCGGTGAGCGATTTGTAAATATTTGCAATATCCATCACATTCCCTGCGAAGTTCTTCGCCTCGGCCCGGACGAAACTCTCACGGCCGACCATTTTTCACAGTTCGACGGCAAACCGTTCACTGGTCTGCTGGTAAACATCGATGAGACTTATACGGGACAGTTATATGACATCAATATAATTCGTGATTTCTGTGACCGTAACAATCTTCTTCTGGTTGTTGACGCTATCAGTTCCTTCCTCGCTGACCCGTACAAGATGGAGGAGAATCATATCGACGCTACCATCGTCAGCTCGCAGAAAGGTCTCTGCCTGGCGCCCGGCCTCTCCATCGTAACGCTGAGCCCCCGCATGGTTAACAAGGTGGAAAACACATCGGTTCAGTCCCTGTATTTTGAGTTTAAAGACTATCTGATCAACATGAAGCGCGGTCAGACTCCGTTCACTCCTGCCGTAGGCGTATGTTTTGAGCTTAACGACATGCTGCACAGAATTGATGAAGCAGGCGTCGAAACGCGGCTTAAGGAAGTGAAAGACCGTTGCGAGTACTTCCGAAGCAGCATTAAAGGTCTTCCCATTTATCTTCCGGATTACCCTCTCTCAAATGCCATCTCGCCAATTCGTTTTGAAAAATCCATTGCAATGGAATTCTTCGCTTTTCTCAAGGATGAACGTCACATTATGGTCAATCCTGTAGGCGGAGAACTGGGTAAGAGAAGTATCCGCGTCGCTCATGTTGGCGATCTGAGCTTTGCGGACTATGACAATCTGATCGCAGAAATCAAATCGTACTTCGGAATGTAACTTCCGACACTGTTAAGAGGAGACCTTCATGGACACTGCTTTGAGAGAAGCATTTCTCGAGTATTGTAAAACCATCGCACCCGAGGCACACTTTGTTTTCATGGATCCCAAGGAAACTGTTTTTGAAGAGTGCGTAAAAATGAATTGTTTCTATTGCGGAAAATACGGCCGCAACTGGAGATGTCCGCCGAATCTGCCCGACATCGATTACCCGAAGATGTTCTCAGAATATGACGAAGGTCTTTTCGTTTACTTTCTGTTTGACGTAACGGACAAAGCCAAATTCGAAAGCATCCGGTCGGAGTCGAGTGTAATATTGCACAAGGCACTACTGCAGTACGAAAAATGGTGCTATAATCACAATCGCTCGACCGCAATCTCGTTCGGCGCGGGCAGCTGTAAACTTTGCAAAGGCGGCTGCGGCAAGGAGCGATGCAACAATCCATATATGTCACGAAGCCCATTGGAGGCAACCGGTGTAAACATTGTAAAAACAGCCGCGAAATTCGGCATCGATGTATCATTTCCCACCGAAGAAACACTCATGCGACTGGGCTTGATTATGTGGCAAGATCCTGAAGAACCTGCAAAGGAGGCAGAACAATGAAATACATTTTTATGGTCGCAGGGAAAGGTTCCCGTTTGCAACCTCTCACTCTAAAGCATCCCAAATCCATGTATAAGCTAGATGAGAACACGACCCTTCTTCAAAGAATGGTGAAACTGATCAAAAAGCATGACGCCGAGGCCGATATCGTTATCGTAACCGGACACATGCACAGAGCGATTGAAGAACAGGTCGAAGGAGTTCGTTTTGTATACAATCCGTTCTATGAAGTAACCAATTCCATTGCTTCGCTATGGTTTGCACAGAAGGAACTGGACACCGACAACGTGGTCCTGATCGACGGAGATATCGTTATGTCCGACGAACTGGTTCAGGAGGTAATGTGTAAACCGGTTGACAGACCTCTGGTTCTTCTGGACAGCTCCATTAAGACGGACGGCGATTACAACGTAGAAGTTTCCGGAGACCGTGTTCTGGTAATGAGCAAGGATCTGGAGAACTATTACGGCGAATATGCCGGCGTGACAATGCTTGACCGTGAGAGCGCTTCGCAGATGCGCACCGAAATGAACCTCATGGTCGAAGAGGGTTTCTACGATCAATGGTATGAAAACGCACTGGTGCAGCTGATTTTCAAGAACAACTTCAAACTGTACTATACCGACATCGCCAATTACGAGTGGACCGAGGTTGATTGCGTCAATGATCTTCTTCAGGCTAAGCGAATTCACATGAAAGAAATAACGGATAACAATTGATTTCGATACCGAACAGAAAACGGCTGCTTTCACTTGCGAAAGCAGCCGCTTGTTTTTTGGGTTTATTTTTTCCGCACCAGACGAAACAGCGGCTTGCAACGTTTCCAGAGGAAAAATGCAACCTTCTGTTTCCTGTTCATCCATTCGGGTGCCCGTTTATTCTTTGCAAACTCCTCTACCGCCAGTCGATACTTCTCGTCATCGCACGGGTCGACAAGAACAATGATATCCCAGGCCCGGAACTCAGGGAAATTGTCCGGATTCCCGGTGTAGCCCCACTTCTTTAAGTCCTCCCTGCGAAGGCGTGCGGCCTCAAGCCCCTGATACAGGCGCTCTTTCGTTTTGCTTACCGAGATACTGCCCGGACGTTTCCGGTACACATACAGATTTTTGTCGGAAAATACACTTTTCCGGGACGCGTGGACCAGTTTGTACGTCGTGGCGATGTCCTCATATACTTTTCCGACCGGATACCGGATTCCTTCGAACAGGCTCTTTCGGTACAGCTTGTTCCACGCCAGTTCGGTCGCCGCATCGACGGCCGTGCACCAGTCGGCCTCCCCTTCACGCCACTGCGGAAGAGGAACCGGATTCAAGGACCCGTCCTGATATTTGCTATACCGGAAAGCGACCAGGTCTGCTGCCGTCTCCTGCGCAAGAGCAAGAGGTGCGGAGCAGAACTCCGGCAGAACATAGTCATCGCCGTCCACAAACATCAGCCACTCCCCGCGCGCGTGTTCGATTCCGAAATTGCGCGCCGCGGAAAGGCCGCCGTTTTGCAGGTGGAAGACCCGAACCCGCGCGTCCGTATATTCATCCGCTATCACACCGCTTTGGTCCGTCGATCCGTCATCGATCAAAAGGATTTCAATATCCGCCCCCGTTTGTGCAAGCAGACTTTCGACGCATTGCCGGACATACGGTTCCACATTGTAGATAGGCACGATTACTGAAATCATCGTTAACCCTCCGCAGAATCAAAGCTCCTTCAGATAGTTCATGAAGTTTTCTTTGTTTTCGATCGCCGACACCGTAGGTCTTCCCAGATCCTCACGGGCTCCGATGGAGCATTTTACTTCGATCAGGCAGAGCTCGTCTCCCGCTTTTGCGTTCGCAAGCTCGCGGTCAAGCGCCTCGAAGCTGTCCACGGACACGACATTGGGGTATCCGCACGCCTTCGCCACGGCTACCAGATTGACGGAACCCGCCACGGTAGGCATGCCTCCGACAGTCTCGTGGGAGGCGTTGTTAATCACGATATGAATCAGATTCTTCGGGCGAATCGTTCCGATTACCGCCATGGCGCCCATATGCATGAGCACCGCGCCGTCGCCGTCCACGCACCAGATTCTCTGCTCCGGCTTGTTGATCGCAACGCCGAGGGCGATGGAAGAACTGTGTCCCATGGACCCCACCGTCAGGAAATCGTACTTGTGGCTCTGGCCGTTCGCCGTTCTCGTCTCAAAGAGCTCGCGGCTCGCCTTGCCGGTGGTGGAGACGATCGGGTCCTCCCCGCTTGCAGCCACGATATGCTTGATGATCTCCTCTCGGACCATCGTGTTATCGTTTTTATACTCTACCTTCGGCGCATCCGAAAGTCCGCCTCCGCGGATGACAAATGCGACATCCTTGCCCTCCGCAAGAATTCCGCGGAATTTCTCCATCACCGCGACAAGCTCTTCCTCCGTCGTCTCCTTGTCGACGACGAACGACTCGATTCCCATGTCCTCGAGAAGCTTGATCGTCACCTCGCCCTGGTAAATGTGCTGCGGCTCATCATGCACCCCGGGCTCTCCGCGCCAGCCGACGATGAAGATGACAGGGATGGCGTAGACCTTGTCGTTCAAAAGCGACGCAACAGGATTAATCACGTTGCCCTCGCCGCTGTTTTGCATGTAAACTACCGGAACCTTGCCCGTGGCAAGATGATAGCCCGCTGCCAGCGCGGTGCAGTTTCCCTCATTTGCCGCGATGACATGATGGTGCGGATCGATTCCGTAGCGGTCCATCAGATAGTTGCAGAGCGCCTTCAGCTTGCTGTCCGGCACACCGGTATAAAAATCAGCTCCGAGTATCTCGGTAAATCTGTCTACTTTCATTGCTTACTCCTGTTGTCCGAACCGGACAATCTCTCCTGTTCTCAGTTTTTTCCCTCGGTCTGCGGGAGAATGATCTCCTCGATGATGAACTTTGCCGTCTCCTCGATCTTCGCGAAAGGCACGTGTTTCGGAAGCGTCACGCCGAACGCCTTCTGCGCCTTCGCGATCAGGCCGTCCGTGTAGATCAGGGTGCCGTCCGTCACATCCTCAACGCCGTCGAGCGCCATCGATGCGCGGTTCGCTTTGTTCATAACCTCGTAGGAAAATACCGACTCGTCGATGCGTGCATCGAGCGCGCCGTCGAAATAGCCGACCGTGACCGGATATCCTCCGAGTTCACCGGCAAATCCGGGCGTGAACACCCGCTGGTTCTTGCCGGTGCGGATCGCCGAAATCACCGCCGAGATGATCTGATAATTCGAGGAGGCATTCATCATGTTGCGCGTCTGATCGACGGGCATCGGGATCTTGCAGGCTGCAAAGATTGCCTCGTGCGAAAGCTGCTTCTCCTCGCCCTTATAGTAAATCTTAAGCGGAAGATTGATGCCCTCCGTCTGGCCCTCCTTGCTGATACATACATCGTGGAAGTGCCCTGCGGCAAACATCACATCGACATTCCAGAAGTCCCCGACTCCGAGCATCTGCGCAATCGCAAACTTCATGCGAGGAACCAGATGGTTCAGGTTGCCCGAGCCGAAATCGGGATACGCCTTGCCGGCGCTCTTAAGCCACGGGATGACCGCGTCGGAGTACGAGGTGTTGATAACCACTGCATCGGCCGCCGCTCTCTCGCAGGCTTCCATAACATTTTTCGTAAAACGAATGGCCAAAGGGCTCCAGATTCCGTAGGCGCGCACATTGCTCCAGGAAATGCTGCCGTACTTAAGGCCGGGGTATGCGCGGCTGGAATTCACAATGAAATCCGGCTTGTGCTTTGCGATCGCCCGTTCGATGGAATCGATATCCTCCAGATTGACGTCTCCCTCGACCTCGATCTTCGACTTGTTGACGCCGCGGATCAGTCCCGCAACGCGGGCGATATTGACCTTCGTCTGCATCTTCGCGCTGTCGCGTCCCACGACAACGATGCCGAGCGTCGGATCGTTCATGCTGAGCAGATAATCCAGCAGATAAGCGCCGACACTGCCGAGGCCGATGATCATCACCTTCACATTTTGCTCTTTGACATGCTTCTCGACAATCGCGAGACGTTCCTTCAACGATTTCATTTCTCATCCTCCCAGTATTTACGAATCTTTCGATAGTCCTCTCTCGTGTTGCAGTTGGTCCACCGGTGAAGCCCGACGAGCTCAACATCCGGCGCGAGCTCCAGGTAATTGCGGACAATTATGAGGTTTGTTCCCCCCTTGTCCTCCGCGAAGAAGCGCTCGTTTGCCTTGCGAAGCGCGTCGACGTCGGTGAACTTCCAGGTCTGCCCGGAGTTTAAAATGCACGAAAACGGCTCGTCGATCGACAAAAGCCCGTGGCTGCTGTTGAATGCATAGCGGTACTCGCCGTCCGCATTTTGGTAAAGCACCACGGCCTTGTTTGCGTAGATCGGTTCGAAGGTGTAGGTTAAAACACTCTTCTCCGCGTTCACAACCGCATGAAACGACGCGTCGTCGACATCCAGGTCGCCCTCGATAAAGAGCACCTCCGAAACATCCTCCCGGAGAACCTCCGCAAGGCCGAGATACAGGCTGTATCCCGACGCAAGGTCGCTGTAATGCGTGTTCTCAACGAGCGTAATCTTGTTCCTGTATTCGGGCTCAAGCTCTTCGCAGTACGCCTTCAGCTCGTCGAATCTGTATCCCCCCACGACCGCAATGCGGTCCGCGAAGGAGCATTTTTCGAGGAGATGATGAAGCAGTGTCGCCTCGCGGTCTTCCTTCGGATAGATCGCCTTCAGTTCCTTGTTCTGCTCCGGAATTCCCTCGTTAAACCGGCTGGAAATGCCGGCCACCGTAATTATTGCTGCCTTCATTTCATCACTTCCGATTCTGTTTCAGATAGTTTTCAATGCACTCGCCGAGACCCTTCTCAAGGCCTACCGCCGGTCTCCAGGAAGTGCGTGTGCGGATCTTCTCTGTCGAGAGAAGTCTGCGCTCCGGATCCGATGCGCGGTAACCGTTAAACTCGATCACGGGGTCGGTGATGCCCATCTTCGCCGCGCACATTTTCGCGAGATCGATGATGGAAATCTCCTCGTCGGTAGCGACATTGTAAACCGTTCCGTCGAGGGCGGAGTCGGTGTTTGCCAAAGCCAGTACGGCGCTGCAGCTGTCGTAGTTGTTGAGGAAGGTTCTGCGGTTCTTTCTGGAGTTCTCCAAAAGAACAACCTTGCCGTTGTCGCGGAAGCTGCTGATGATGAACGGAATGATGTGTTTCGGGTATCTCTCATCCTTGCTGTAGACATTGGCAAAACGGATCGAGCAGCCCTTGATCTTCCCCTCATCCACGGCGTCCTTCATGAAAAATTCAGTGAGGAGCTTGCCGGTCGCGTAGCTCGTGCGTTGACTGTGCTCGGCGACGGCCATCGTGAGGTAATCGTCCTCGCGGACACCGCCGTTCTCGTTCCACGAATTCATGGAGTACACCTCGGAGGTCGAGCAGTTGATATACTTCTGCGCACCCACGCGGATCGCCTGCTGCAGGAAATTGTTCATACCCTCGACATTCGTCTCGAAGGTCTCGTACACATGGTAAAAATGCTCCGTATGAACAACCGCCGCGCAGTTGATGTAGATCACCTCATCGTAGTTTCCGGCAATCGCGCGAATCCGCGCCTCAAAATCCGCCATCTGCTCCGCATTGTTGATGTCATACTCAAAGAACTCAAATCTGGGATCATCGATGTGATCCGCCACCGTGTCGATGGAGGATGCGTAAAAGTTGTCAAAACCGAGAATCCGGTCCTCGCTGCCGTCGATCAGGATCTGGCGAACCAGCTCATTTCCGGTCATACCGGTTACACCGCTGATTGCATACAATTTCTTCATTCTTTCTCCGCCTTTCAAAACAGAATAATTTATTACTTATTTTCCGCGTCTTTTCCACAGGAAATATGTCGCAATTCCGCCCCAGACTACCGCTGCCGCAAGCAAGACTACAAGCACGATCGTTTTCCAGGAAGTCGTCGAACCGTCCTCCCCGTTTTTCTCCGGCTCCTGCGCGGGAGTTGCCGTCGGAACCACGGTCGGCTCCGGGGATATCTCCCCGCCCGGCGTCAGCGTCGAGCTTTCCACAGGCGTTTCCGTCGGGGTCGGCGTCGGGGTTTCCGTGAACTCCGCCGCGGGAGTTCCCGTCGGTTCCGGCGTAGGTTCTCCTGTCGGGGTATTCGTGGGCACGCTCGTCGGCGCTTTCGTCGGCGCTGTTGTAGGTGCTTGCGTCGGTGCCTTGGTGGGCACTTTCGTAGGCTCTCCTGTCGGCGCCTTCGTAGGTTCCTTCGTCGGTGTCGGCGTGGGTGTTGATGTCGGCTCCGGCGTAGGTGTGGGTGTCACCTCCGGGTACAGCGTCAGATTTTCGGTCATCACGCAAGTCGTTCCCCCGACATAGCGGGTTCCCGAACCATCCTCCGCAGTGTTCCACACGGTTTCCCGGCCGTCACCGGATTTGTAGGGATTGATCGTCCCCTCGGTGCCTTTCGGAAAATACTCCTTAAAGAAGCTGCATCTGCTGTCGTTTACGACATACTTCAGTATCGCCGTATCAATCTCGGTCGCGGTTCCGTTCTGCATCTGCTCCGGCGTGCTTCCGGCGTTAAAGAACCGGATATCTCCGTTCAGATCAGGGCAATACGGCATAACCGCCGGAGCTGCTGTCCACTTGCCCGTCTCACGGTTGTGGTATGAACCTCCGATTCCGGTACCGGCGTCTTTCCCCTCACCCGCTGTGCCTCCGGCGACATAAACCCTGGCACTGCCTGTAACAGTAATCCGTGAGGACGACACCACTCCGCCGATTCCGGCTCCTCCGCCGGTTCCCCCGGCAGCATAAACGGTGCCTCCGCTGATTCGCACTACACACTGATCGTTGAATCCCGAAAGCCCCGTGCCGATTCCGGAAGCTTCCTCGCCTCCCTGCGCATATACCGTTCCGCCGGATATTTTGACCGTCCCGAGTTCACTGTCTTCACCGCCGCCGATTCCGGCGCCCCGCTTACCGCCTTCCGCATAAACTGTTCCGCCGGTAATTGTAATATTGCCGACCCCGCCTCCGAGTCCGCTGCCGATTCCGGCGCCGTTCTCACCACCCGTTGCATAGATGGTACCACCGGCAATCACGATATTGGACGCGGTCGAATCATGTCCGCAACCGATTCCGGCGCCCCAGGAACCTCCTGTTGCCCGGAAAGTACCAGGCTGATCATTCTTGTCCTGAAAGACCAACTCTCCTGCGTGGTACATTTCCATTCCCGCACTATATTGTCCGCCGCCGGCTTGATTATTTCCATCCAGCTCAATGATGACGGTTCCTGCACCGCTGACCATCATACCGCAAGCCCGTTTTTCCGAGGTAACAGCAGACATTTTCCGGAACGTCAATTTAAGAGTCCGTCCCTCTGCAGCACCCAGGCCAAGCCAACTTGCGTGACCGGTTAAGATAATCTCGGCAGACTCCGGATAATAGTCCTCCTTGACCAGCGGCTCCGGTTGGTCCTCCGGCGATAATCCCGGATGAGCGCCTTCTGTATTCTGATACACTCGCACACGACCATCAGACAGCGCCGAAACAGAAACGTTCCCGCCATCAAGCGTTACAACAATCTGCTCAGGCGTCGTCTCATCCGCGGAAGCGCGGATTTCGCCGCAAGGAAGAATGGTTGCCGCCAGCAGGACAACCAAAGTCAACGCCACAATTTTCCGACAAAAGTGTCTTTTCACGGTTTTGCACCTCCCTACACGCCGCGGGTCAGCCTCTCCTTGTAAAAGGGGTCAATCTCCTCCGGGAACAGCGACTGTTCGTACGCGACATCGTACTCCACAGCCCGCAACTCCACACGCTTCGCGGGCAGCGAAAGCACCGCGTACTGCGCATACGGATTCTGGTTCCGCGGCTGTCCGACGGAACCGGGGTTCACAAACGTAACCGCCTTTTTGTTCCGAAGTTCCGGATTCTCGACCGGGTAAAATTTTGCGAAAACATGCGGATAATGCGAATGTCCGCCGAAGACAAAGTCGTATTCGGCGTACTCTCCGCGGAGATTGTCCGGCATGATCGCCTTCCAGTAGTGATCCTCCAGGGATCCGTGTACCGCAAGGCATTTAAACCCGCCGATCTCGAACTCCTGAATTCCCTCACGGTTCATATCGTTTCGGATATACTCCACCGACTCCGGCGTCAACTGGCGCGCGGTGTACGCCGCCATGACGCGCCCGCGGTCCGTCGAAAGCCTCTCCAGATCCTTGTCGACGACGAGCTTCTCGTGGTTTCCCCAGATATTGACCAGGACCTTGTCCTTCCATTCGTTCTCCTTGAGCGCGATCATTTTCCGAATGATCTCGTTCGAACGCATTCCGTAGTCGATATCGTCCCCGAGCAAAATGATCCCGGCGAAGTCCTCGCCCGCGCAGTCCGCAAGGACCGCGTCGAACGCGCTGACATTTCCGTGAATGTCCGAGAGAATCAAATACTTTTCCGCCACAGTTCTCCTCCCTGTATTGTTACAGTTCATCGATCAGGCGAATGATGTCCTTAAACGGCATCAAGCGGGAATCCACTTCCTTCGCTCTGTGCGCGCGCAGGATATCCTCCGCCGTCTGGCGCATCACCGGGAACGCCGCTCTCATGAGCTGGTTCGCATAGATAACAATGTTTACGCCGTGAGAAGCGAGCTCCTCCTCGGTCACCTGATTGAACGAGGTCGGAACGACAACGATCGGCGTCTTCTTGTCCTTCTCGCGGAATCGATCACAAAATTCGAAAATCTCCGCGGGATCCTTCTTCCTGCTGTGAATCATGATGCCGTCCGCACCGGCCGCTGTGAAGGCAAATGCTCTGGTGAGGGCGTCCTCCATTCCCCTCTCAAGAATCAGGCTCTCGATTCGCGCGATGATCATGAAATCGTCGGAGAGCTGCGCCTTCTTGCCGGCTGCAATCTTGGCGCTGAAATTCTCGATGCTGTCCTGCGTCTGTACAACCTCGGTGCCGAACAGACTGTTCTTCTTAAGGCCGGTCTTGTCCTCGATGATCACGGCACTCACACCCATTCTCTCGAGGGTGCGCACATTGTACACAAAGTGCTCTGTCAATCCGCCCGTATCGCCGTCGAGAATAATCGGCTTCGTCGTAACCTCCATGATGTCGTCGATTGTGCGAAGTCGGGAGGTCATATCAACAAGCTCGATGTCGGGCTTGCCCTTGTCGGTACTGTCGCAAAGCGATGATACCCACATTGCGTCAAACTGGTCGAGTCTTCCGTTCTCCGCCTCGACAACCGTCTTCTCGACAATCAGTCCGGTCAGACCGGAGTGCGCCTCCATCGTCTTGACGACGGGAACCATCTCCAGCAGCTGGCGAAGTCTCTTTCTTCTATACTCGGGCATCGAAAGCTTCTCACGAAGTCTGCGGTCAACCTTCGAAACGCTCTCGCTGTAGGTATACGGAACATCGATGATCTGTCCGCCGTATGCGGAGACAAGCTTCTCCACATGCGCGCGCACGGCGCTCTCCGCGCCTTCCTTCCAGTTGTCACCGTGAATAATGTAGTCCGGGTGCAGTGCCTCAATGACATCGTTGTAGAGCATGTTGTTCTGCATCACAACTTCGCTCACACCGGGAAGGGAGCGATAGAGCTCCATTCTCTCGCTTTCCGTTGTCGTAGGGAACTTCGTGCAGCGAATCATCTCACGGTCACTCAGGCATCCGACAATCACGCGGCCATACTCCGCCGCATGCTTGAGAATATTCAGGTGCCCGTCATGGATTACATCCGTTCCGAAGCAGGTATAAACTGTTTTCATCTTATGCTGTCTCCTTTTTATTCATTACTCTCTTGAATATATAAACGGCACATTTCATCAGCACGTTGACCCCCAAAATCAACACGGAGACAAACGCCGCACATTCCAACTGCATCTGTCCTTCGAACGTCGTAATCATAAGCGCAACCGGCTTCGTGGTTACGTTGGCGAGGAAGGATACCGCCGAAATCGTCATCATACAGTTGACGAAGAAATAGCTGAACATCTCCGCCATGGTCCCGAAGGAAAGCGGAAGAATGACATCCTTTATGATTTTGAATTTGCCGATTCCCATTGTCGACCCGACATCCTCCAGATTTTCGTTGATCTTTCCGAAGGTGTTGTACGCCATCAGGTACGGCGATGAGAAGAAGTGCATCATGTTGACCAGGAACAAGATCGCGAATGTTCCGTAAATCGGCGAGGACTTAAAGAACATCACATACGAAAGTCCGAGTACCAGGCCGGGAATCGCCAGCGAGGTGATCGACATCAGATGAAGCACATAGCTCAGTTTTGTCTTGTTGCGCGCGGTCATATATGCGTTCAGCGCGGCAAATACCGTTCCGACGGTCGACACGACGAATGCGATCAGCAGGGAGTTTTTCAGGTAATCGAGCGCCTTCATATTGACGGCCTGCCGGATGTTCTTTAAGGAGAACGACATGTCAATCGGATACTTCTTTACAAATCCGAGAACCGCGAACGAACCGATCGGCAGAAACACCGCCACAATCACGAGGCCGCACAAAATCCACGCGACAATTTTTCGAACCTTGCCGTCGCGAATCCGGTACGGTTTCCCGACAAATGCCGCATTGCCCTTATCGCGGTTCGTCATATCGAGAATACAGGTGATAAATACCGGAACAAGAAGGATTACACCAATCACGGCGCCCTTGCCGAAATCCAGCATTCCGATGACATCCTGGTACATCATCACCGGCAGCGTCAGGTATTTGCCGCCGACCATCAGCGGGACGCCGTAGTCCGTGATGATCATCGTGAAGGTTGCAAAGATCACGGAGATCAACGGCTTGCGCAGATAGGGAAGCGTGATTGCGAAAAATTTATCCTTCGCCGTGAGGCCCATGACCTCCGCCGCCTCGTACGGCGTTCCGTCCTCATAGCGGATCACGTCGTAAAGCATCAGATATGCGACGGGGAAGGAGTACATCACGGAACCGATGACAATTCCCCAGAAGCCGTACACTCCGGCTTCAAGGCCCAGAAACCGCGAGAGCCAACCGTTCTTTCCGAGGATAATGATCATGCCCATTCCGTGTGAGATGGACGGGATCAGCATCGGCACGGAGAGCAATGTGTTCAGCACGGTCTTGTGCCGGATTGTCGTTCTCGCAACTGCCCAGGCGAGCGCTCCCGCAAGCGACACGGAAATCGCCGTGGCTACGGCGCCGACATACAACGTCTGCCGCAGCGCCTTCGGAAACCGCTTGCTCTTCATCATCGAGGTGACATCCGCGGCTGTCATCGTGGAGATCATGCGGATGAGGGGCAGCACCACCGCCACGATCAGGAATACGCAAAGGAAAACCTGCAGCGCAAGCGAAGGCTTCCACTTTCGTATGTCGAACTTCTGCTTCATTCGCCCACCTCCGAAGAATCACCCGTATCGGTAATCCGGGCGAACTGAATCAGACTCTTGATCTTCGTGTTTATGTTTTTAATAACAAAGCGCTTCACATAGTCGTCCGCAGGCGCGTCGATAATGTTCTGCGGCGTATCGAGCTGGTGAATCACTCCCGCATCCATAACCATGATGCGGTCGGACATTGCGAACGCCTCCTCCTGGTCGTGCGTGATGTAAATCATCGTCGTGCCGAACTGCTTCTGAAGGTCCTTTAACTGCGCGCGCAGGCTGAGTCGCGTGTCGACATCCAGCGCCGACATAGGCTCATCAAACAAAATGACATCCGGGTTGAGCGCCAGCGTTCTCGCAATCGCCACACGCTGCTGCTGTCCGCCGGACAACTCCCTCGGCTTTTTGTTCATATGCTCCGAGAGACCGACGATTTCGAGCATTTCCTTCGCCTTCGCCTCGGCGCTCGCTCTGTCGTACTCTTTCTTCGTAGTCGCGCTGTTGCGAAGCGCGTATGTCACGTTCTTGAGAACCGACATGTTCTCGAACAACGCATAGTTTTGGAAGACAATGCCCATTTTCCGCATCGCAGAAGGCTTGTCCGTGATGTCAACGCCATCCTTGAGGATCGTGCCGCTGTCCGCGGTTTCCAGACCGATCAAAATACGCAAAATGGTGGTCTTGCCGCACCCGGATGGCCCGAGGATCGACAGGAACTCCCCATCCGTCACGGTAAAGCTGACATCCTTCAGGACGCCGGCCTTATCAAACGCTTTCGACAAATGCTCAACCCTGATCTTATCCATTCCCCAAAACCTCCAAAACAATTAGCTGTTCTTATTCTGTAGAAATGGGAGGAAGGTCTTTCCTTCCCCCCATGTCGGCTGTCTCTTTCTCAGTGTTCCCATTTCTCAAGCAGGCGCTTCTTCTCGTCGGTAGTGTTGCCGTTCATATCCGAGTATTTAATTCCGGTCGGATAATTCGCAACCTTGTTCTCCTGGTTTGTGAAAACCTGCTCGGGATAGTAAAGCTCTTTGTCCTCGCGGACAAGCGTCGTATAGAAGAACTCGAAGACGTCCTTCACTGCCTTTCTGTTTTCCTTTCCCTTCGGGATCGCATATCCGTAAAGGGAATAAGGAGACCCTTCCTCAAAGAAGAGAATCTTCAGATTGGCGCCTTCATTGATTGCGGTAACCGCCTGTGCGGTCATACCGAGGCCGACACCGACCTCGCCCTGAACAAGCGCGTTCACAGGGCCGGAACCGGATTCCGTAAACTGAAGGATGTTGTCTGCGAGCTTATCGAAGTATTCAAATGCCTTGTCCTCGCCCCAAGCGTTAACCAGACTCTTAACAAACATGTATCCGGTTCCCGAGGATTTCGGGTTGGGCATCGAAATCAGGTTCTTAAACTCCGGCTTCAAAAGATCCTCATAGCACGTAGGCTCCGCAATGCCGTTTGCCTTCAAAACTTCGGGGTTGATAATGATTGCTCCGCCGTTTCTCGTCGCTGCGAGATAACGTCCGTTTGCAACCTTGCAATCCTCTACATAAATGCTCTGGTCGTAGGAAGATACATCCGCAAGATACTGCTCAACCAGACCGGCATAGCTGAAATCAAGGTCGTAGAAGATATCCATATCCGTGTCGGTTCCTTCGGCCGCAAGCTTTGCTGCCAGGTTTCCGGTCGGCATATATTCGATCGTGATGTCATAGTCGGGGAACTGTTCCTTGAGTCTCTTGAGGAAATACTCGTTTCTGTACTCCTCCGCTCCGGAATAGATCACCACTTTGTTGCTGTCCTCTTTCTTGTCATCCTTACCGCATGCCGCCAGAGCAAGCACTGCGACAACAACGACCAACATGCTGAAGAAAATTCTCATTCCCTTTTTCATTTCTTAATACCTCCGTTTTTTGGCTCGTCGGTTCACGAACAGTATGATAATACAACACCGATGAACCTTTGTCAATCAAAACACAGTATTCTCGATCCGTTTATGTTCATTTTTCGCTCCTGGCAGGCTCAAATTTGAACAGATTTTACAGGTTGACATCATAAGTATGATCGAGATCCCGAAGTTCACGGAATGTGTCGATCTCCTTGATGTCCTCCTCGGTGCACTCGCGGATCTCTACCGAGTACCGGTCCTTACAATAGTGAAGCGGAACCTGCTCCCAGTACCGCTCCCGGCCTCCGGGTGCCTGATAAGTCTTCACCAGATCCTCCGAAAGCTTGCGCCCATCCTCCTCTGTCCAGTAGGAAACCCCTAACAGTCGCCAGATGTTGCTGCCCTCGCCGCCTACCTTCTCCTCAACGATCGTACCGTCCTCAACGACGACGCACCAGTCGTCCGTCCTCTCCGTCTTGATCCCGAGAATGTTCGAGCTGTATTGATATTTCTTGATCAGTCCGGGCTCGGCAAGCAGCAGATCCGCCTCAAACACATATGCATTTGAGAGAATGTCCTTAGCAGCAACCGCAGAGGAGATGTTGTTCGTCTCGTTGTACTGCGGATTCTCAAGAAACCGGATTGTCGGATACTTGTACAACAGCTGGTCGAACTGTTCCGGGAGATACCCCCGCACAATCCGGATATCAGTGATTCCGGCGCCGATGCAGGCGTCGATCAAACTGTCGATGATCCGTTTCCCCTTCACTCTCACAAGCGGTTTCGGGGTGTTCAGCGTGATCGGCAGAAGCCTTGAACTGAAGCCGGCCGCAAGAAACACGGCTCTTCGCACGCGATACCGTTCCATCGCTGCGACACCGGCTTCCGTGGCGCCTTTTTTATCCACAAGACCAAGCTCGGATAATTCCTTCACGACTTTGTTCACGTTGCCCAGCGACTGGCCTGTCAACTCACATAACTGTCGTTGTGTAAGAACTCCGTGATCCAGATAGGACTCCAGAATATCAAATTGTTTTCTTGTCAGTGCCACCACTTGCGTCCCCTCCGGTTTTCCTGGGCCGATCCGGCCTGCCGCCTCAATCAAACATCGTAAGCCTTGTCAATCTCCTTAAGCTCGCGGAACGTGTCGATTTCGACGATATCACTCTCATCGCACTCGCGCACTTCCACGCGGTAGCTGTCGCGGCGGATTCCGAGCGGAACCTGATCCCAGAAGAACTCCTTCCCGCCGGGCTGTTCATAAACCTCCTTCAGATCCGCGGCGAGCCTGCGGCCGGACTCCTCGTCCCAGTAAGAGATTCCGAATTCCTGATAGCAGTCAATGCCGCCGATCTTCTGTGTTGCGATGTAGCCGTCCTTCAGCGTAAAGCACCAGTCATCCGACCGCTCCTTGTAAAATCCCAGGAAATTGGAGCAGTACTGATATCTTCGGATCACCTTCGGGTTGTGGATCAGCAGATCCGACTCGAGAAGATATGCATTTTCCAGATGACACCTTGCACAAAGCACCGACGAGATATTGTTCGTCTCATTGTACACGGGGTTCTCGATAAACCGGATCATCGGATACTTGTACAAAAGCTGGTCGAACTGCTCCGCCAGATATCCCCTCACAACGTATATCTCTTCGATCCCTGCCGCCAGTATCGCATCGAGCAATCCGTCGATGATTCTCTTACCGTGAACACGCACAAGCGGCTTCGGCGTGTTGAGCGTCACCGGCACCAGACGTGTTCCGAAACCCGCAGCCACGAAAACCGCACGTCGAACGCGGTACGGCTCAAGCGCCGCCAGACCTTCCGCGGTAACCGCACCCTCGCGAACAAACCCTTTCGCAGTAAGGTCCGCGAGCACCGCTTCGATTTCCGATTCACTCATTTTGCGAAGAAACCCGGGAAGATTCGCGACGGATGCCTCCGGGTTCTCGCAAAGACAGTCGAGCACGTCAAACTGCTCCCTCGAAAGTGTTTTCATTACTCATTACTCTCCTGAATGTATCTGATCAACCGGCTGTAAGCCTCTGACATGCTCACCTCCGGGTTCCATCCCAATTTCCGCAGCTTGTCCGAGCAAAGTCGCAGGACCACATCCGGCGCATAACCGAATTCGTTGTTCTGCTGTATATCATACACAACCCGGATTGCTCCGCCTGCGATCTCCGCGGATACCAGCTCCGCGATCTCCCGGATGGTTCTCGTCTCCGCATCGTTACATACGTTGTACGCCTCTCCGCTCGCGCCGTTCAGCAGCACCGTGAAGATCCCGCGGATACAGTCGGTTACGTAGCAGAAATTCGAAACGGTCTGTCCCTTCGTATGAAGTACGATATCTCTTCCCTCAATTGCGCTTCTCGCAAACTGCATCGACACGCGGTTGTCTGTAAGCGGAAGGCCCGGACCCATCGTGAGGGCGAGGCGTGCAATTTTCACGGGAACCTGATACTGGTTGAAAAATGCCGCACACAAACACTCGGAAACGCGTTTGCCCTCGGAGTAGGAAGACCGGGGATTCAGCACGTCGATGTATCCGAGCACATTTTCCGTGACCGGATTCTGACGCTCCTCCGTGATTCCGTACACCTCCATGGAGGAGACATAAACCACACTCTTTGCGCCGCATTCTTTCGCACACTCCAGAATGCGCATTGTTCCCGCCGCGGAAATCTCAAGCGTGTCCACGGGTTTTTCAACCATCATTTTAGAGTTCGTGTTGCTTGCACAGTGAATTATAAAATCAAACGGTTTCTCCGATGGCAACGGCTCCCGCACATCACCCACGAGATACTCGACGCTGTCCCCGAAGAGAAGCTCCGCCTTTGCGCGGTTCCGGACCATCGCAACTGTCTGCATCGGAATCTTCGTCGCAAGGAGCGTCCGCATACACAGCGAGCCGATAAAGCCGGTCGCACCGGTCACCAGAACTCTTGCGCCCCGCAGTCTCTCCCAGTCGATGTTGCTGTCCCGGACAATGCGTTCAAGATCTTCCTTCAGAACCATCTCTCTCCTCCGTATCGCTTGTAATCCCTCGGCTCTTCATTATTCCTTCGAACATGTAAAAATCAAGCGGTGTCGTAATCTTTATGTTTTCCGCAGGTCCGATCACTTTCGGAACACTCTTTCCGTACATCTGCATCAGCGTCACGGAATCGATCACGTCATTGTTGCCCCTTGCGCAGGAATCTTCGTACAGCCCTAGGATTTCCGTGAGGCCGAAGCATTGCGGCGCCCGAAGCAACGAGCACTGTTCTCTCGGAATGATTGTTTTTTGTCCGCCCTCTTCGCGATAAATGGTCTCGATCGCCGGCGAACATACGACTGCGGACCCGTTCTCCCGCGCACAGGCGATGGATCTTGAGATCGTATCCGCATCGATCAACGGACGAACGCCGTCATGAATCAGCACGATCGCCTCATCGTAATACTTCCTGGCACAACGCAGCCCGTAAAGCCGGGACTCATGACCGGTCGCTCCGCCCGGGATCACTTCCTTCACCTTTGTAAGATGATATCGCTCCACAAGCTCCTTCGCATAATCAAGCCATGTTTCTACGCACACAACAATGATACCGCTGATCTCTTTGTGCTTTTGAAACGTTTCGATCGTATAGACAAGAATCGGTTTACCGAACACCTCGAGGAACTGCTTGGGAACATCTCCCGAATTCATTCTCTTTCCGATTCCTCCGGCAAACAAAACAGCTACGTTTTCCATATATCCACCACCTGTTACATGTTCAGACACGCAGTGAGGATCCTGTTCTCACAGTCCGACATCCGCTTCATCAAATGTTCTGGTACCGTCATAATACTCTTTATAGTCATGCTCCAGATCAAACAGGATCTCGCCGTGGTATGTCGGCGACTGCACAGGAGTCATGTAGTCTCCGTATTCCATCGTCAAAAGCGCATCGTATCCTTTCGGCGCATTCATGTGAGTATTCTCAAATTCCACTTCCACAGATTCCGCAAACCACTCTCTCGGCCATTGGCAGTACTCCGGAAGATTGTAGTACATGGAAATCATTCCCATTTTTTCCGTCGGTTTATCCTCGTAGCGGCGAATCCATTTTTCGAAACGTTTGTACGCCCGCATGATCGCCTTGTTGCTGGGAAGCAAAATACAGCTGATACGGTGCTTAATCCTCGTCTTCAGGGAGTGCTTGTTCAACCGGTAATAGTACTTTGCGTAGTAAATGAACTGCATCTGCTTCAGTGCGACAAACTTATGCCATTTACGCTTGAACTTTCCGTCCGGTACATTATCTATAGGGAAAATGTCAATAAAAACTCCCTGATGATGGGTGTATTTTTCAGGATATTGAATGGTGCGGATTGCTGTTGTTCCGTTCTTCCTGATCTTTGCGTGTCCGTAGAAATAATCCTCTTCCGTCTCCGGAATCTGCAGGAAATACTCCTTCGGAAGCTCCTGTTTTGCGTATACAAGAAACTTCTCGTAATCCTTACGCATCATGGTAATGTCAATATCGTCGTCCCACGGAATGAAGCCCTTGTGTCTGACGGCTCCGATCAACGTTCCGCTCTCCGCGTAATACGTCAATCCGTGCCGCTGGCAAATATCCCGGAACACCTCGAATATTTCCAGCTCGACAGCCCACAGGGCCCGCCTCTTGTCTGTTACTTCAAACTCAATCTCTCCCATCTTGTAATCCCCTTTCAGAATCTAACCCGCGTTTCTTTTTCGCAGGATTCGTTTCGTTAATTCGTTCACCGCGTACATCATCGCGCTGTCCCGCAAAAGCAGAAGGGCCGCCAGATAAACGCTTCCCCCGATTGCAACAACAATAAACAATCCCAGCACGTTCGCCGCAAAGAGGCCGTCCGTCGCCAATACCGCAACAACCATTACGGCTCCGGCGATCAGCTTTTTCGCGGATAACTTCAAGATCGTCCTAAGTTTGAGGTATCCGTCGCAATTAATGAGGTATAATGCTGTAATTACTGTTTCGGCAATCACCGAAGCAATCACCGCCCCTGCACTTCGGAACGCAGGAATCAACAGCAGGTTTAAAACAAGGTTTACTCCCGCCCCCACGATCAGATACCGCGATGTTTTCGCCCGCAATCCCGCCGGATTGTAGTATTGATCTCCGAGCGCGCCGCTGATCGTAATTATGATTATGATGGGCGTCAACAGTTTCAGGAGCAGAATTACCCCGTCATAACCGGCTCCGAAAAATGTCGGAACAAACCGGTCGGACACAACGGCAATACCGAATACAAATCCAAATCCGATCGCCAGCATGATATCCGTGGACAACTTCAGATTTGCCTTTATTTTATCGAACTGTCCGGTCCGGTACAGATACGAACACCGTGGACTCATGACGGAATTTAGCGATACAAACGCGATTGCCTTTGCAATTTCAACCACTTTTGTCGCCTGTTCGTATATACCGTTCTCATAATCGCTCGAAGTGATAACGCCGATCAGCGTCTTATCCAGAACGGTATAGATGGTGGTTGCCACCGAGGGCAAAAAGTACACAAGCGTGTCTTTCAGGTGTCTCCACGGATGAATGTTGCGCAGCTTGACGCGATCAACACACTTGTGAAGACTGATCCAGAGCGTGACATTTCCGATCAACGTGCCGCCGCCCATGATGGCACAGTAGATCGGCAGATCCGCTTCCCCTTTCACGAACACGAAGACGGATACGACTTCCAGAAGTCTTACCAGAATCGTGCGCGCCACGATGAACGGGAACATCTCGAGTCCCATATAAAGCCATGAGATGTCCAGCATCGAGGCAATCAGGTAGGTCGACAATATGATAAAAATAATCCGGTTGTCCGAAACGCCGACAACAACCATCCATCCTGCCAGCGCGATCATTGCCGTAACCGCTCGCAGCGCCTCAATCTCCCAGAAGGCCGTACTTACCTGGGCACGGTTATCACGTTTTCGCGCGATCTCCCGCGTTCCGTACGCCGCGGTACCGAGAACCGCAAACAGACAGAAGTAGGACTGAATGGAATACGAATAACTGAAAATACCGACATTGTCAACGCCCAGCACCCGGGAAATGTACGGAGTCGTAACAAACGGGGTGATGATCCGTAGCACCTGAGCAATCGTATTCAGTATGAAGTTTGTTCTTAATCTGTTTTTAGCCATTCGTCAACTCTCTCACTCCCCCGGCAACAATTCGGCGTACAAACGATACGAGTACTCCGAAAGGATTATCGCAATTCCGAAAAAGCAGAAATAATTCAGGTGGTAATACGCCGGGTCGATAACATTGACAGCGAAGAAAAAGAACTGTATTCCGAAACCGACGACAGCCATCGCGACCACCGTCGCATTGGCGGAACGATCCGCGATCAACTTCTTTGCGCGGCGCAGGGACATCAAAAGCAACACAAGTGTCGGAACAAAAATCAGGGTAAATCCGATAATTCCCGTCTCGCAGAGCCACTGCAGATACGTATTATGTACATCATGGTGATACGTATTGTACGCCATGAACCGCTCCCAGCCGATTCCCAGGAAAGGATTCTTTAAAAACAATCCCCATGCTATCGCCCACAGCTCCAGACGTCCGCCGGACACATCCGCCCCGCTCGTATCTTTCAGAAAAACTTTCCTGATCAATCCTTCATAACGTCCCAACTGACCGTTCCGGTACAGAATAACGACAACGAGAACGATCACCGCCGCAATCGCGACAAACCAGAGGACGCGACGCAAAAACTCCAGCAGATGCTTTGCGTCGAGCGAAAGCAAAAACACCACAAACACAGTGAGCGCCAGGCAAAGAATCTCCGATCGACGGTTTTCAAAGAACATTGCGACAAGGTTTAATCCCATCTGCACGAAAAAGGAAGCCGTCATCTTCATCTTCGAAAACAGCACCCGCGATATCCGGCCGAGAACGGCCATTGCGATAACGTAATCCGCAAACGTGATCGAGTCTCCGATCGGAATGCCGTAGCCCTGCTTTGCCAGCTCGGCCGCCGATTCTCTCGAGTAACTGCTGATAAACCGGGCAATGCCGTTCCAGTATAATGCCGGAAAGATTTTTACGGCAATGATGTACACGGAAAACACGACGGAAGATATCTCAATGATCTTCAGCACGCGCTTTCCTTCCCGAAGATCCACCCGGGCGAGAACGACGAAAATTCCGGCAATGATCATGTAGATGCTGATGGCGATGGTGTTATCGGACTTGTAGGAGGACGGAAGAAGCGAGAAGAACACCCCCGGAATCGCCATCATCCAATACCATACCTTAAAACGGGAAATCGGGCTGACGTATCTGTGATACACCATCAGCCCCATCGCTACCGCCAGAATCGCCAAATAACCGTAAGATCGCCGTATACCGAAATCTGCGTATACGCTGAAGGTCATCAGAAAGAGGGTGAGCAATGTCAACAACCCGTTACTTTTTCCGACATTTTCCGTCAACATCATCTAAACCCTTTTCCGCTTTGACAAAAAAGCTTCTATTTCCTCTTGTTCCTTTGCAAGCGTAATCTCATGCATCGCATCCGGCTTGTCCTTCCGGGGCGTCATATAATCCGCGCCGTAGGAGTTGACCAAAACCTCATGCCAGCGCTTCACGATCATCACATCACAACCGAGAAAATCGATGGTCTCGTATTCCCGGATCACCTCCGCCGGCAGGATCTTCTTTGCGCCCACCCGCGTGTCATTCGAGCGATGAACAAACTGCTTCTTTCCCGGGAAGCGCTTCATAAACCATCTCGCCTGCCCGAGCCGCCATTTGTACGGAACGATCTGTGCCGAGTAGACAAGCGCGTTCATCAAGAACTTCTTAACGCCTTTGTACAGACCGTTTTTGTTGGACATCTTCTGGTCCGAAATGCGGCGCGTTACAAGGATGAAAAAATTCGTCCCCGCAATCTTAAGCTTGCGCGCAAACGGCTTCTCGGAGATGTAATCGTACACGAAGACGTCCGTCCACACCGGAGGTTTTCCCACCCTCTTCATCGCAAACTGCGGAAAGCGACTCTCGTTGACAAATCCGAGCTCCGCCGGGAGCTCCGCCGTCTTCATCAGCTCGCAGAAACGCTCGTAGTTCGCCCGGTCCATCGTGACATCGGCGTCGTCGTCCCATGCGATAAATCCTTTTTCGCGGATTGCTCCGAGCAATGTCCCTCCGTGGAGCGAATACGAAATGCCATTTTCCGTGCAGAGCTTATGAAAATACTCCAGCAGCACCCGCAGTTCTTCCTGTATCGCGGAAATATCCGTCGCCATCTCTTCCTCCGAAATCAAAACATATGCTGCGGAACACGATCCTGCTCCGGCGGCAGCTGCATGTAGTCCCCGAACTGTTCCGTAAGATACTTGTCGTACCCCTCGATGATCTCAAATTCCGTCTCTTCGAAGGCGTGCTTCGTGTATCCCTTGATGATCCAGTCGCCGTACCGCAGACCGAGCAGGCGGAATCGATCGTTGAAGATACCGTACTCGGTTCCGTTGCCCTTGCGTCCCCACTGAGAAATCTTATCGTAGGTCCGGAACATCTTATCTTTGTTTCTCAGCTTGCCGAGGAAGCTCGACACGCCGATCAGTACCCGGTACAGAAAAGAATAGTTTCCGTCTTTCTCGTTGTTCCGAAGCATTCCCTGCAGCATCTTGAGGCGAAGCATCTGGAGCTTCCCCTTGAATTTGCCCGTCGGTGCCTTGTCGATGATAAAAAAGTCAATGGACGGGATGAAGCCTTCCGTTTTGTGCGTCTTTCTCGCGCGGTATACCCACTGGTCACGCTCGAAAACGAACTGGTCCGAAGGATCCTTCGCAAAGCACTCCGCAAACTTCTCAAAATTCTCTCTCGAGAGCATGATGTCCAGATCGTCATCCCAGGGGATAAAGCCCTGATGCCGGATCGCACCGAGAAGAGACCCTCCGGTCAGGCTGTAGTCAATGGCATGCTTCTCGCAATACTCATGCAAAACAATCATCAACTCATAGAGCTCTTTCTGAACGCTCTTCACAGTGACGTTTTCGTTACTCATTTCTCTGAAACCTCGCGGACAATTCTATCGGTAATCGCGGTCGCATCCATTCCGTACTGCTGTCTTAAGTACTTCTGGTTGCCGACGCGCACACTGTATTCATCATTCAGGCCGATCCGCAGAAGCCGTGCCTTGCGGCTTCCCATCTCCGCCATAACCTCGGCAACCGCACCGCCGAAGCCGCCGACAATATTGTGCTCCTCGCAGGTCACGATCAATTCGAACTCCCCGGCGATCTTCTCGATCACCTCGCGGTCGATCGGCTTCACGGTCGGGAAGGTGTATACGCAGGGGTTGTACCCCAGCTCTTTCAACTGCTCGTACGCCGCCGTGACTTCCTCAAAGATCGCGCCGGTGGAGAAGATGGCAATCCTCTCTCCCTCGTACACGCGAATCGCCTTGCCGATCTCGAAATTGTCGATTTTATCGTGGATTCGCTTCTCGCCGCCGCGCCCCAGGCGCAGGTAGGCCGTTCCCTTCGTGCGGGCGAGCGCCTTGGTGCACTCCTCCGCCTCAACGAGATCCGCCGGCGCCATCACAATCACATTGGGGAGCGCGCGGAGGATCGCGATGTCCTCGGTCGCCTGATGGCTCATTCCGAGCGAGCCGTACACAAATCCGCCGCCGACACAGACAACCTTGACATTGGCCTCATGATAGGCGCAGTCGTTACGAATCTGCTCAAGGCAGCGAAGCGTCGGAAAATTCCCGATGCTGTAAGTAAACACGGTCTTGCCCTCAAGTGCCATTCCGGCCGCGACCGTCGTCATATTCTGCTCTGCAATACCGGCGTTTGTAAACTGGTCCGGGCATTTTTCCCAGAACGGTTTGAGCACTCCGAATCCCAGGTCGCCGGTCACAAGCTCAATCTTCGGATCCTCTTTCGCCAGTTCTACCAGGGTGCGCACAAATGTATCTCTCATTTTGCTGCCCCTCCGATCTCCCGGACCGATTCGCCGCTGCCGGGCGCGGCTTCCACTCTGCGCATCGTCTCCGGATACGTTGTGTTCCAGGTCTTCGTAAACGTGTGGTCGTTATTGATATCGTCCCCGTCCGTATGCTTCTTCGGATGAAGGATGCCGTCCGGCGTATACGGGTCGGTCACGCCCGCCGGGATGTTTTCGTGCATCTCCGTCACCGCCTCATCGTATTCCCAGCCGTCGTGCGGGAAACGATAATGCCACAGAATGTCATTCTGCATGTAGGTTACGCCGCAGCCTTTGATCGTATTCGCAATGATTACCGTAGGCTTGTGCGACTCTTCGTTTCGCAGCTCCTCCGCCTTCGCGAAAGCTGCCTTCAGCTCGACATGGCTGTTTCCGTTAATCTCGATCACATTCCATCCGAAGGCCTTCCATTTTCCGCCGAAATCCTCGATCTCAATCGTGTTTTCGTTGAAGTCAAGGCTCTGCATATGATTGTGATCCACGATCGCAATGAGATTGTTCAACCGGAAATGGTTTGCAAAGAGCGCCGCCTCCCAGACAGACCCCTCGTTGCACTCGCCGTCGCCGAGGACAACGAACACACGGTGGTCGTCCCTGCGATCCTTTCTGGCCGCATACGCCATTCCGCAGGCTGCCGATAGTCCGTGTCCGAGCGATCCCGTCGAAAAATCAACGCCGGGAACATGGTGTGACACATGGCCGGACAGGCGGCTTCCGTTGGCATAATGCGTCTTGAGCTCCTCCACAGGGAAGAATCCCTCCTCTGCGAGAGCAGCGTAAATGCTCGCGCCCGCATGACCCTTTGACAGGATGAAACGGTCTCTGCCCTCCCACTGCGGATTCTTCGGATCATACTTCATAACATCCGCATAAAGAACCGCCACGACATCCGCGACGGACATGATAGCGCCGATGTGGCTTCCGCCGGAGAGATGTGTCATCTCGATGCCGTGCCGGCGAATCAGCCAGGCCAATTGTTCACTGTTGCGATTCATGTATCATCCTCAATCTTTCGAAACTTGATCAAGCAATGCAAGCTCTTCCTCGTCGAGCTTCCACGAGAGACCCTCGACATTGCCGAGAATCTGTGCCGGCCGCTTTGCGCCGACCAGTACAACGGAGCCCTCCAGCCGGTCCAGAATGAACCGGATTGCTACCGCGCTCACCGATTTGCCGTGTCTCTCCGCAATCGGGCGCATCGCCTCAACGATCTCGAGGTTCTTAAGGAGTTTCTCTCCGTGAAAATTCACATAGATGTCACGGCTTCTGCGGTCGTTCGCGGCAAATGCCACCGAGCGGTCGTATTTGCCGGTCAGAATTCCCTGACCGAGGCTTCCCCAGGTCAGCGGCGTCATCCGGTACTCGCTGTACAGCGTTTCCAGATCCTTTTCGTTCTTGCGGCACGCAAGGCTGTACTCATCCTGTACGCTCACAATCTTTCCTGTGAACGGCTTAATCTCCGCAAAATCCTCGCTGTGTATGTTGGAGAGGCCGTAGCAGCGAATCTTGCCGGCCTTTTGCAAATCCTCCAGCGCTCCGATCACGTCCGCAAGCGGCGTCTTGCCGTCGCGGTAGTGCACCTGATACAAATCGATATAGTCTGTGCCGAGATTGCGAAGCGACAGATCAATTGCCTGCCGGATATACTCGGGACTGTTGTCATAATAGGTCGGACCGTTGCCCGCCCGAACGCCGAATTTGTCGGCGATGATCACGTCCTTTCGCCTCTCGCCGAGGGCCTTTCCGAGAACTCTCTCGCTTTGGCCGAGCCCGTATGTATCTGCCGTATCAAAGAACGTCACACCGCTGTCCAGGGCCGCATGCACCGCGTCCACAAGCTCCTGTTCCTGGACATCGCCCCAGCCATAGCCGCCCATGGGACAACCACCCATGCAAAGCCTCGAGACAACGATGTCCGAGTTTTTCAAAGTGATATATTCCATTGTCCATCCTTCCTGTCTCATGCCCGTTGCCGTTAACGATGCTCTTTCTTAAAAACAAAACCGAACGCCTTCCGGAACACTTTTCCGATTGTCTTAAAGAAGATCTTGCAGTCGGTTCCGAACCCGACGCTCTCCGCATATTTGATGCGAAGCTCATTCTTTCTCTTAAGGACGTATTTTTCGTACATTTCGTCGGCGTTTCCCTCGCCGACGATCTCATCGAGGTTAATAAACTCAATCGAGCTGAAGTCCGTCACGCCGGGACGAACCTCCAGAATCTCCTTTTCGTCTCCCTCGTACTGCTCTGTGTACTTCAACAGTTCCGGGCGAGGTCCGATGAACGACATCGTTCCGAGCAGAATATTGATCAGGTTCGCTGTCTCGTCCAGCTTTGTCTTCCGCAATACCGCTCCGACCTTCGTGATTCTGGGGTCATGCATCGCGGTTGTTCCGCCGCCGATCTTATCTGCATTTTTCACCATCGTACGGAACTTGAAAATTCGAAACGGCTTGTTCTTGTAACCTCCGCGCAGCGGCCGGTAGAAAACCGGCAATCCGTCCTCGATCAGGATCGCAGCTCCGATGATGATGTAGATCGGAATCGCGATGACGAAAAACGGAAGTGCAATCACAAGTCCGACCACGCGCTTAAGAAACCTGTTATAAATTCCGTCGTATGCTTTTTTCATTGTCCTTATCACTCCTGCCTTGACCAACGTCAGAGAATCGCTCTCAGTCGTCTTTTTCCTCCCCGTAGTTGGCCTCTCCGATTTCTTTCATCAACAACCGGTACGTCTCGCTTCGGATCGCATCCACGCCTTCCTGGTGGTAGGTGTTGACCATGCCGGCAACGAGGCGCTTGATGTCGCGGCTGTTTGCATACGCCGCATCCATGAGATCGTCGAGATCGTCGAGGAAGCGGTTGATGTCGAACTTGAGCGGACAGCCGATGTGGATCTTTTCATTTTCCGTCTTGCGGATGCCCTCCTCGGCCATGAGTTTCTCTTCATATAGCTTCTCGCCGGGGCGAAGGCCCGTGTATTCGATCTTGATGTCCACATCCGGTTTGAGACCGGAGAGGCGGATCAGGTTGCGGGCGAGCGTGTCGATCTTGACGGGGCTGCCCATGTCGAGGACGAAGATCTCACCGCCGCGGGCGTTGGTGCCTGCGAGCAGGACGAGGCTGACGGCCTCGGGAATCGTCATGAAGTAGCGGATGATGTCCGGATGCGTAACCGTGACGGGGCCGCCCTTCTCAATCTGCTTTTTGAAGATCGGAATGACGCTTCCGTTCGAGCCGAGGACGTTGCCGAAGCGAACCGCCACGAACTCGGTCTTGATGTTGCGGAAGAATTCGGCGTTGGCCGTGAGGTCAAGCTTCTCCTTGCCGCCGCGCGTCTTGGTGTAGTGCGTGAAGAGCTGCGGGATCTCCGCGGCCTTGCCCTCCTTGATCTTCGCGTCGAAACTCTGGATGATCATCTCGCACAGACGCTTCGAGGCGCCCATGATGTTGGTCGGGTTAACCGCCTTGTCCGTGGAGATCAGCACGAAGCGCTGGCAGCCGTGAACCATGGCCGCATACGCGGTCTTGTAGGTACCGATGGCGTTGTTCTTGATCGCCTCGCACGGGCTGTCCTCCATGAGCGGCACATGTTTGTGGGCCGCTGCGTGATAGACGACGTCGGGCTTGTACTGCTCGAAGACCTGGAACATTTTCCGAGAGTCGCGCACGGAACCGATCAGGGTCACGAGGTCGAGCTCGGGATGCTTCTCTCTGAGTTCGAGCTGAATGTTATATGCATTGTTCTCGTAGATGTCGAAAATGATGAGGCGCTTCGGATGATGGTCCGCGACCTGCCGGCATAGCTCGCTGCCGATCGATCCGCCGCCGCCCGTGACGAGCACGGTCTTGCCGTGAAGGAACGAAAAGACCTCCCCCATATCGACCCGAATCGGATCGCGACCGAGGAGATCTTCGATGGATACATTCTTAAGATTCGAGACGGAGACATCGCCGTTGACGAGCTGATACATGCCGGGCAGGTTCTTAAGCTCGCATCCGGTCTCCTGACAGATGGCAAGAATATCCCTGCGCGTCGACATGTCTGCCGAAGGAATCGCGAGGAAAATCTTCTGGACATGGTAATTCTCGACCGCCTCCATGATATTCTCGCGGCCGCCGACAACAGGCACGCCGTCGATGTAGCGCCCCTGCTTGTTCTTGTTGTCATCGATGATACAAACGACGCGATCGCCGACTTCCTGTGCGGAATTGATGTCGCGAAGGATCATCTGTCCGGCGGATCCGGCACCGATGATCATAACGTTTGAGCCTGCACCCTTCGGCTTGCCGATGCGGGCTTCCGTGCGGATCAACAGGATAAAACGGTACGCAAAGCGAATCCCCAGCACGAGACAGAACTGGATGATGGCTCCGATGATATAGTACGAGAGGGGCATGCGGTGACTCTGGACAAAGGTCTCCTTCATGTAGCGCATCATGGCGGTGATGCCCGCGGTATGCACGACCGCAGTGATCATCGATGCGATGATGGTGCGAAGAAGCTCGCTGTAACTTGCGAAACGCCAGATACTCTTATAAAGTCTTAAGATATAAAAGATTAAAATAGATACAACAACATAGGCCGGCGTGAACAGCTTCCACGCCCGCAGGTATTCCGCAGGAATGATGGAATAACGGCAATCGAAGCGGAGCCACAGCGCAAGGAAGTAGCTCATCGATACCGCTACGATATCGTAGATTGCCAAGAACAGGGAAATACCGATCCAATGCTCCTTGCCGAAGAACCGGCGCATCGGTTTCACTTTTCTTTCGTTGTCTTTCATTTCGGTCCGTATACATTCCCCTCCGGGCGGTCGGGCGTTCCTTTTGGGGTAATATCCTCCGATCAATTCTCGTGTTGTCGCTTTTTGGGCGCAGTTCACCTATATTATGGCGCAGTCATACAGAGTGAGTATACCGCATATTCGTGAAAAAATCAAGTCTTGGGGCCCGCCGGGCGCGTAAGCGCCCCCCTATGGGACCGGTTCGTTTTCACGGATTCGCAAATGCTGCCTCCCTTGAAATAGAAAACGCCCCTGCATCTCTACAGGGGCGTCTTCCGGAGAAGGTATTTTTGTTACTTATGGGGTGTAGCAAAAACTATAATGTATTGGGGTTTACGTCCATTATAATACCACGGGTCAGTGCGGATGTGTGCACAAACATTACAAAAAGCATAATTTCTTTTTGTGCAGTTTGACGAAGGCCTTTCGTGAATGTGCCCATGTCACATCAAAATGATGTGGTGTTTTTGGGCGGTTTCCCGTCATTTCGCACAATCGGGGGTTTTCAGGGCCTTTTGAACCCGTCTTTTTCCAGACAGCGGTCCGCGGCGTACGCTTCGCCGGCGTTCTACTTCGCCGCCGGTTTGTGGCAGATCCCCTGACTCGGACAGTTCGCGCACCCGCAGCCGCAGCTCGTGCGTCCGGCGCGGCGATCGCGGACGAGTTTCCGGATGACCAGCGCCACAACGATCAACAGCACCAGGGATACCGCAAGGGTGGATGCATTTTCCGCAAGCCATGTAATCATAGTTTTTCCTCCCGCTGACAGAGGGACTGTCCCTTTGTCACTTCAGTGTCGTTGCCTCATTATACTTCTTAATGAACAGCATGTAAACCATGCCGCAGAGGATTGCGATGGAACAGATCAGGCCGACGACGCTCACGCTGCCGGTGAAGAGCCAACCGAAGTTGGTGATCATCAGGGCGATGACGTAGGCGAAGCCGCACTGGTACAGGATGGCGAACCAGGTCCACTTCGGGTTGTTCATCTCGCGGCGGATGGCACCGATCGCGGCGAAGCAAGGCGCACACAGAAGGTTGAACACCAGGAACGAGAATCCCGTGATCTTCGTGAACGCAGCGCCGACGGAGGCGATGTCGCCGTAGAGGATGCCCATCGTGCCGACGATATTTTCCTTCGCGACGAGACCGGTGATGGAGGCCACGGAAGCCTGCCAGTTGCCCCAGCCGAGCGGCTTAAAGATCCAGGCGATCACGCCGCCGATGGAAGCGAGGATCGACTGGTCGATCTCATCCTCGGAGAGCATGCGGAATTTGCCGTCGACCCAGCCGAAAAATGAGGTGAACCAAACGAAGATCGTCGAGAGCAGAATGATCGTGCCGGCCTTCTTGATGAAGGACCAGCCGCGCTCCCACATGGAGCGAAGCACGTTGCGCAACGTCGGCATGCGGTACGCCGGAAGCTCCATGACGAACGGAGCCGGGTTGCCGGCGAACATCTTCGTCTTCTTTAAGATGATGCCGGAGATGATGATCGCGGCCATACCGATGAAGTAAGACGAGGTTGCGATCCACGCGCTGCCGCCGAAGATGGCGCCCGCGATCATGCCGATGAACGGCACCTTCGCGCTGCACGGGATGAAGGTCGTGGTCATGATAGTCATGCGGCGGTCGCGCTCGTTTTCAATCGTTCGCGAGGCCATGATGCCGGGCACGCCGCAGCCGACGCCGATGAGCATCGGGATGAAGGATTTGCCGGAGAGGCCGAATCTGCGGAAAATGCGGTCCAGCACAAACGCGATTCTCGCCATGTAGCCGCACGCTTCGAGCGCCGCGAGCATGAAGAACAGAACGAGCATCTGCGGCACGAAGCCGAGCACCGCGCCGAGGCCGGCGACGATACCGTCGAGGATCAGGCCCTTGAGCCAGTCGGCGCAGCCGATCTTGTCAAGAAGCGATTCGACGAGGGACGGGATGCCGGGCACCCAGACGCCGTAGCTCGCGGGGTCCACGCCGCCCTCGTATTTTTCGTAAATGGAGATGGCGTCGGTCACATCGGCGCGCGTCGCGGTCTCCTCCGTCTCTTCAAGGGTTTCCTCGTCGACGAGGGTGTACGGGAAATCGGTTGCGGAGCATTTGCCGACGAGGTCGCGAAGTGCGGCCACGGCCGCTGCCGCGTCATAGTCCTCCGCTTCCTGATCGAGCGCTGCTTCCGCCGCCTCGGTGTCGATGCCCTCATCCGCGGCCTTTGCAAGCAGGCCGTCAAGAATGGCATCGGTGTCGCCGTACTCTTCCTCGGCATCCGCCGTGTCGCCGGAGCCGATGCCCAAAAGGTGCCAGCCGTCGCCGAAGAGGCCGTCGTTCGCCCAGTCCGTCGCGGGCGCACCGACGCCGACCATCGCTACCCAATAGATGACGAACATGATCAGCGCGAAGATTGGAAGGCCGAGCCAGCGGTTGGTCACAACCTTGTCGATCTTGTCGGACGTCGTGAGTTTGCCGGCGCTGCTCTTTTTGCTGCAGCCCTTGATGACGTCCGCGATATATACGTAGCGGTCGTTGGTGATGATGCTCTCGGCATCGTCGTCAAGCTCCTTCTCGGCCGCCTGAATGTCCTTTTCCACATGCGCGAGCGTGTCCTTCGGAATGTTCAGTTCCTCGAGAATCTTCTCGTCGCGCTCAAAGATCTTCACGGCGTAGAAGCGCTGCTGCTCCTCGGGCATGTCGTGCACGATCGCCTCCTCGATGTGTGCGATCGCGTGTTCGACCGGGCCGGAAAATGCATGCTGCGGGACGGGCGCATTTTTCGCTGCCGCCTTCACCGCCGCCTCCGCCGCCGCGGAAATGCCGGTGCCCTTGAGCGCCGAGATCTCGACCACGTCACAGCCGAGCTCCTTCGCGAGGCGCTTCGTGTCGATCTTGTCGCCCTGCTTCTCCACGACGTCCATCATGTTGACGGCCGCCACGACCGGGATGCCGATCTCGAGAAGCTGCGTTGTGAGGTAGAGGTTTCGCTCGAGGTTCGTGCCGTCGATGATGTTGAGGATCACATCCGGCCGCTCCTTCAGAAGATAATTTCTCGCGACGACCTCCTCGAGGGTGTACGGGGAGAGCGAGTAAATGCCGGGGAGGTCGATGACCGTGACATCCTCGTGCTTTTTGAGCTTGCCCTCCTTCTTCTCGACCGTTACGCCCGGCCAGTTTCCGACGAACTGGTTCGAACCGGTCAGCGCATTGAACAATGTTGTCTTACCGCTGTTGGGATTTCCCGCCAGCGCAATCTTGATGCCCATGGTATGTTCCTTTCGTTTATTGGAGATTTTCGGTTGCCTAAGGGCAACTGACGGCCAAAAAAAATCTTTTGCAAATCACTCGACCTCGATCATCGATGCGTCTTCCTTCCGCAGGCTCAGCTCGTAGCCACGGACCGTCACCTCGATCGGATCGCCGAGCGGCGCCACCTTGCGGACATACACCTCGACGCCGCGGGTGATGCCCATGTCCATGATTCTCCGGCGGATCGCTCCCTGGCCGCTTAGGCGTACCACCCGAACCGTCTCGCCGATGCCCGTCTCGCGCAATGTCTTCATGCTGCTTCCTTCCTTTCCGCTGCTTTTGTTCTATCGCTTACGCACACTTCGATCACACGAAAATGTGCATTGCCGCTTCGTTGCTGATCGCGACCCGCGACTCCTTCACGTTGACGATCACGTTGCCGCCGAGCGCGGTCACCACGCGAACCGTCGACCCCGGAACAAACCCGAGCGTCTCCAGATGCTGCCGCACTTCCGCGTTTCCGCTGATCCTGCGCACCGTCAGGTCAACATTCTCGTCCGCCACACTCAAAGGAATCATCGTCTCACCTCCCGTGATGACAAGGGGACAGTCCCCAATTGCCACCTGGTTGCCCTCGGGCAACCGTTCGACGCCATTATAGTTAGCTTGCAGTAACTTGTCAAGGCTTCTTTGCGCATTTTTCGGCAAATCCCGCAAGTTTCTTGCACATTTTACAAAAAACGTTCGCTTGACGTCTCTTCTTTTGAAGGGTATAATGAACTAACCGGTTACCTTGGCGGAACCGGTGATCACGGAGAAAGGATACCGCCCCGTGCGCGGGAGCGGTCGGTGAAGCATATGATTTACGAATCCGGCGAAATGTATCTCGAGACCATTCTGATCCTCTCGAAAACCCTGAGCGAAGTCCACGCCGTCGACATCTCGGCGGAGATGGGCATCTCCAAGCCCTCCGTGAGCCGGGCTCTCGGGCGTCTCAAGGACGAGAACTGCCTCATCATCGACGCGTCAGGTCGGATCGCCTTCACGGAAAAAGGCCGCAGCATTGCCGAAAAGATTTACGAGCGCCATCAGGTGCTCACGAAGATGCTGGTCTCCCTGGGCGTGAACGAGGCCGCCGCTGCCGAGGACGCGTGCAAGATCGAGCACGACTTGAGCGACGAAACGTTTGAGAAGATCAAGGAGCATTTTACGAAGATGGGCAAGGGCTGAGAGGCCGCAGCGCGGACCAGCCGGAAAATGACCCCGCGCCCGCAAAAACCAAATATCAGAAAACAAAAAAGAGCCATGGCGAACTGCCGTGGCTCTTCGTATTATTCTGACAAGATGACAATTGGGGACTGTCCCCCTGTCATCTGTGCGACAACTGTCACAGGGTGATTTCGGTGACGGTCGGCTCGGGCTCGATGCCGAAGAGGGCTTCGAACTCCTCGCGGGTGATGCGCTCCTTCTCGAGAAGGAGCTCGGCGCAGCGGTTGAGCACGTCGCGGTTCTCGGCGATGATGCGCTGCGCGTCGGCGTAGCAGACGTCGATGATGCGGCGGACTTCCTCGTCGATCTTGTTGGCAACGTTCTCGCTGTAGCTCTTCGTGTGGCCGTAGTCGCGGCCGATGAAGACCTCGTCCTCGTCAACGTCGTAGTTGACCGGACCGAGCGCGTCGGAGAAACCGTATTTGGTGACCATGGCGTGCGCAAGGCGCGTGGCCTGCTTGATATCCTGGCTTGCGCCGGTTGTGATGTCCTCGAAGACCTGCTCCTCGGCGACGCGGCCGCCTAAGGTAACAACGATCTCCTGCATCATCTCGCCGCGCGTGCGGAACATCTCGTCCTCACCCGGCAGAGGCATGGTGTAGCCCGCGGCGCCGTTGCCGGTCGGGATGATGGAGACGGTGTAGACCGGTCCGACATCCGGCAGGACGTGGAAGAGGATGGCGTGGCCAGCCTCGTGGAAGGCCGTGATGCGCTTCTCCTTGTCGGAGATGATGCGGCTCTTCTTCTCCGTGCCGATGCCGACGCGGATCAGAGCCTTCTTGACATCCTCGTAGTTGATAAATGCACGATTTTCCTTCGCGGCGTTGATGGCGGCCTCGTTCATGAGGTTCTCCAGATCGGCTCCGGAAAATCCAGCCGTCGAACGCGCGATATGCTCGAGATTCACATCCTCGCCGAGCGGCTTGTTGCGGACGTGAACCTTCAAAATCTCAAGTCTTCCGCGGACATCCGGACGGCCGACAAGAACCTTGCGGTCGAAACGGCCCGGACGCAGGATCGCGGGGTCAAGGATATCCACGCGGTTGGTTGCCGCGAGGACGATGATGCCTTCGTTGACGCCGAAACCGTCCATCTCCACGAGGAGCTGGTTGAGGGTTTGCTCGCGCTCGTCATGACCGCCGCCAAGGCCGGCGCCGCGACGTCTTGCAACGGCGTCGATCTCATCG
>JAFZWG010000023.1 GCA_017617395.1 Lachnospiraceae bacterium | reverse complement strand
TGGTTTCTTTGATTTTGATTGCCGTGTTTACGGTGTTGTTTATCTTCTGCGTGATCGCCGACCGTCACAACGGGGACCGGTTCATCGCGAGGTTTGAGACGGACCACCCGTACGTGGATACGTATCTGGGGATGCACGTTTCGAACAAGGATGAGCTGATCTGGGAGGTGACGACCACCCGCGAGATCGGTTACAAGGTGTGGAAGCTCTCCGACGTGGGATGCATTTTGCTTCGCACGGGTGAGGAGAAAAATACCGAATACTACGCGTTTCGCATCCTGGGACGCGACGGGCATCTGCTGAGCGGCAAGTATTATACCGCCTCGAGACTTCCGGTGATCCAGCATGCCAAGCGCACGTTCGTGCTGCCGGACCGCGCGAGCCTGCAGGGGCTGACGGAGTTTGTGCAAAAGTACAACGAAACAGTCGAGGTTCGCTGGGAAGGACAGAAGGCCGACGGAGAGGAGTAGCGCGTGGAGAGGATTTTGATCGTCGATGACGACGGAAATATCAACCGCATGATGAAGGAGGCGCTCGAGCGCGAGGGCTTTGCCTGCGGGCAGGCGTACTCCGGCTCGGAGGCGACGCTTTTATTGTCGATGGAGCACTACGACCTGGTACTTCTCGATCTGGCGCTGCCGGGCATGAGCGGTGAGGAAGTGCTTCGCACGATCCGCGGCAAGGGCGGACTTCCGGTGATCGTCGTGAGCGCGAAGGACGACCTCGACTCGAAGGTTGACGTCCTAAGCCTCGGCGCGGACGACTACGTGACGAAGCCGTTCGAGATCAAGGAGGTCGTGGCGCGCATCCGCGTGCAGCTGCGAAAGCGCGGGAGCGAGCAGGAGACGAGCAGCGTGCTCTCGTTCGGGGGGCTGGAGATTGACCGGGAGCATTTTACGGTGACGGCGGACGGCACGGAGGTGCCGACGCTGACGAGGCAGGAGTACCGCATACTCGAGCTTTTGGTGCAGCACCCGACGCGCGTTTTTTCCAAGGACGCGATCTACGAGTACGCGTGGCAGGAGCCGTACATCGGCGAGACGAAGACGCTCGACGTGCACATGAGCAACCTCAGAAAGAAGTTAAAGGCCGCGAGCGAGCGGGACTACATCGAGACGATCTGGGGCATCGGCTACCGCATGAAGAAATGATTGCGGGTAAAACAAATAAAGACAGACACACAGCCGGGAGATGCCCGGCTGTTACAATATTCGAAAGGAAAATGCAACCATGGAGACTATGAGCTGGGAGGAGAGAAAAGAAAAAGCATTGGAGTATTTTGCGTGCAAATTCCACTGCTCGCAGTCCGTGCTGGCGGCGTACGCCGATCTGTGCGGGCTCACGGAGGAGCAGGCGCTCAAGCTTGGCGCGTGTTTCGGAAGCGGTATGCGCAAGGGCAACGTGTGCGGTGCGTGCACGGGCGCTTTGATGGTGCTCGGCGCGATGTACGGGCAGAGTGACCGGGAGGACCTGGAGAGCCGGATGCGCGCGAACCGGGTGAACGACGCGATGATGGAAGGATTTGCCGCTGCGAACGGAACGTGCATCTGCAATGATTTGCTGGGCGTCGATGTCTCGACCGAGGAGGGCGTCGCGGAGGCGAGGAGCAGGAAGCTGTTCACGGAGTACTGCCCGAAGATGGTGGCGAGCGCGGCGGAGATCCTTTCGAAGATCATCCGCGAGACCGAGGCAGAGATTAAGAAAGAGACAAAGGTGACCGAATAAGGAGGAGCTGAAAATGTTACGTTTACGACCTTACAAACCCTGCGACGCCGCGAAGATTGTTTCGTGGCTTGCCGACCGGGATGTGTTCTTCCGCTGGGGCGGACAGTATTGCGGCGAATACCCGCTCACGGAGGAGAGCTTAAACGACAAGTATATTGCGAAGAACGGCGGCTGCGAGGAGCCGGACAATTTCTACCCGGTGGTGGCATTTGACGAGGACGGGCCGGTCGGGCATTTCATCATGCGCTACCTGCACGGGGACAACACGATGCTGCGGTTCGGCTGGGTTGTGGTGGACGACGCGAAGCGCGGCCGCGGCTACGGCAGAGAAATGCTCTCGCTCGGGCTGTTGTATGCGTTTGAGGTGCTCGGCGTGCAGTCCGTGACTCTCGGTGTGTACGAGAACAATCCGAAGGCGTACCGCTGCTACACGTCGGTAGGGTTCCGCGCCTCGACGAGCACACACGACAAGGAAGTCGAGATTGACGGGGAGAAGTGGAAGGTCATTGAGCTGGAGATGACCAGGGACGAGTACGAGGCCAAAAAGCAGGCCCGGTAATGTGCGGGCGATCCGACCCGAAAAATGACCTGAATACAGCGCGAAAGACAACCGAATACAACAAAAAAACTGCCGGCATGGGCTCGTGTCATTTTCCGTATTGACCGAAAACCCATACCGGCAGTATAATATTCTATATCCTGCTTGTACTAACAGTGAGTGGATTTCCCCGGGGAGAAGCGGTACAATGAGCTCAGAACGAAAAGCGGGATGATCCGAAGGGGGAATTACCAATGGCAAGAGAAAAATCATTGTACAAGCAGCTGTGCGGGAGATTTTTTCACAAAAACAGGACGGTGTTCGGACTGGCGGCGTTCTCGGCGCTGTTCTCGGGATTCGGGGGATTGATCGTCTCGTGGATCCTCAAGGAGTTGATCGACACCGCGGCGAAGGAGCCGGGCGCGATGTCGTTCCGGACAGACCTCATTTTGATCGCGATTTTCATGGGGTTGATGTTTCTTTCGTTTATGCTCGACTACGCGACCAGACCGCGCTTTCTGCGGCGGGCGATGCGGCAGTACCGCGATTATGCGTTTGAGCGGCTGATGGACAAGGGCATCTCGACGTTCCGCGACGAGAGCACCGCGACATACCTCTCGGCGCTCACGAACGACGCGGCGAGCATCGAGACGAACTACCTCACGAAGCTTTTGTCGCTGTTCACGATGTCGGTCATGTTCTTCGGGTCGATCACGCTCATGCTGTGGTATTCGCCGTTGTTGACGGCGGTTGCGGTGGGCGTCACGCTGCTTCCGTTGATCGCGTCGATCCTGACCGGAAGTAAAATGGTCCCGGCCGAGAAGACCGTGTCGGACAAAAACGGAAGCTTCACGGCGATCCTCACGGACTGCCTCGGCGGCTTCTCCGTAATCAAAAGCTTCCAGGCGGAGCGCGAGATCTACAGGCTGTTCGCGGCGAGAAACCGCGAGCTCGAGGACTCCAAATTCTCAAGAGAGCGCATCAAGACCGTGGTCGGCATGATCGGTGCATTTGCCGGCATGCTCGCACAGCTCGGCGTCTTCGTGGCCGGCACGTACTTAATCCTGAGCGGCCGCGACCTCACCACCGGTACGGTCATGATGTTTGTAAACCTGATGAACTTCATGATTCAGCCGATCTCCGAGCTGCCCGGTCTGCTCGCGGGCTGCAAGGCGTCGCTCGGGCTGATCAAAAAGTTGTCGGATGCCTTGGAGGCAAACAGCGAGGCGGGCGGCACCGAGACACTCACTTCTTTGGAAAATGCAATCACTCTCCGCGACGTGCGCTTCGGCTACGACGAGGAGAAGGAGATCCTGCACGGCATCAATGCCTCGTTCGAAGCCGGCAAGGCATACGCGATCGTGGGTGCGAGCGGCAGCGGCAAGTCCACACTACTGAACCTTCTGATGTCCGCCAGCGCAAACTACGGCGGCGAGATTCGCATGGACGGCACGGAGATTCGCGATATCAGGCCGGAGTCGTTGTACGAGTGCGTCTCGGTCATCCAGCAAAACGTCTTCGTCTTCAATGCGTCGATAAGAGACAACGTGACGATGTTCCGGGATTTTCCGAAGGAGGAGCTTGATGTGGCGATCAGCCACGCGCATCTGGACGAGTTGATCGGCAAGCGCGGCGAGAACACTCTCTGCGGCGAGAACGGAAGCGGTCTATCGGGCGGCGAGAAGCAGCGAATCTCGATCGCGAGAAGCCTGCTTCGCAAGTCGTCGGTGCTGCTGGCCGACGAGGCGACGGCGGCGCTGGACGCGCAGACGGCATGGCAGGTTTCCAACGATATTCTGGACCTCGAGGGGATCACGCGAATCGTCGTGACACACTCGCTTGAGGAGGGCATTTTGCAGCGCTACGACGGTATCCTGGTGTTGAAGGACGGCCGTGCGGAAGAGTTCGGAACCTTCGACGAACTGATGGCGAACAAGGGATATTTCCATGCATTATTCACGGTTTCACAGTAGCATAGGCGGCGCGGAACTGCCGCTTGAGGGATACACGGGCTGTCACGGGAAGGAGGAAGCGGGGCCGCTGCGAAGGAGCGCTCCTGCGAACGACGATGGAGATCACTTTGGCGGAAAATGTGAGGAAACTTCGCAAGGAGCGAAGACTCACACAGGAGCAGCTGGCTGAGGTTCTGGGCGTTACGACCGGCGCGGTGTACAAATGGGAGTCGGGCATGTCGGTGCCGGACATCAGTCTGATTATGGAGATGGCGGATTTCTTCGACACCTCCGTGGACGTGCTGCTCGGATATAAGAGCAGGGACAACCGCCTCGAGGCGGCGATGAGCCGGTTGAACGATCTGATCCGCACGCGGGACCCGAAGGCGCTCGCGGAGGCGGAGAAGATCCGAAAGAAGTTCCCGAACGATTTTGAGGCGATTCGGTGCTGCGCTGCGGTCTACAGCTTCTACGGCGTCGGAAACGGCAACGAGGAGAACTCGCGCAGGGCGCTGGAGCTTTTGGAGCAGGCGAGGCTGTTGATCAGCCAGAACACCGACCCGAGGACCAGCGAAGACACCATCCTTGGGGACATGGCGATGATCCACGAGATGCTGCACGAGCCGGACAAGGCCCTCGAGATTATGACAAAGCACAACCCGAACGGCATGAACTCCGACTCGATCGGCATCATCTTGGCGACGCAGACGGACCGGGTCGAGGAGGCGAAGGTTTACCTTGTCGAGGGGCTGGTGCGCGGCTTGTTCTGCCTTGTGAATTCGTTCATGGGCGAGGCGATCATTTTATGCCGCGAAGGAAAATACAGCGACGCGCAGAAGCTGATGATTATCGGCAGAGACCTGATCAAGGGAATTCACCGCGGGGAGGACTGGGCTGATTTTACGGACAAACTGAGCGCCGTGGCATATGCGCTGCTTGCGTACACGTGCGAAAAGACCGGGAAGCATGAGGAGGCCTGCAAGACCCTTGCAAAGGCCGCAGAGTACGTTCACCGCTTTGATGCCACGCCGAACTACGGTCTGGCGGAACTGATCGTCGAAGTCAACGGGCCGCTTCTGACTCACGATACGCTCGGCGATTCCGCGCGGGAGACCGTGGACGAGGCGATCCGGTATCTCAAGGACCCGGGGTTCACGAAGCTGTGGGAATCGATCGCGGAGAGTCCGGACGAGGCCGCGGAGGCAGGAATTGCGGAGCCGGAAGCGTAGCGCGGACGACAAATGCATTTTACGACAACAACGAACAACACCCTTACCGCCGTGTGCCGGCAGCAAGGGTGCTGTTTCGTTTGGGGGTCTCTTTTTCCTCTTCGCGCAGAGTCACGCTATATTGATATTCATTACGTGGCGATGTGACCGTAGTTCTCGGACTTGGTCTTGCCGTCGAACTGAATGCGGAAGGAGTCGCTCTTCTCCTTGCCGAGAACCGTATATTTGAACGTAAGGCTGCCGTTCCAGTACTCATTCGTGCCGTTTATCTGCTTGAGCTGATCGAGCGTGATCTCGGGGTTGAAACCGAACAGTACCTCGAAGCGACGGTTCGTCTCCGCGATCAGCTCCGCGCTGATGTTGCCGGCCTCATCGGCCTTCGGGAACGCCTGCGTCCGGAGCTTCAGTTCAACCGTGCTGGCGTAGTCGGTATTGCCGCCCGCGGTTCCGACGGTGTACTCAAGCTTGAATTCGTCGAGTTCGTAGGACATGGAATGGTGCGTGCGGCCGTCCTCGCAGAGGTAGCGGCTCACGGTGAAATACTGAAGGCCGGCATCGATCTCCTTGTCGCGGTCGGTCAACAGCTTGTCGGCAAATGTGTCCAGATCGAGAATGTTGTCTCCGCCGATGTCGCCCGCAAGCACTTCGTTCGGAAGGCATCCGAAATCGGTAACCTTATAGTCGTATCCCTCATCGTAATACACGTATTCGTAGCCGGCGAGCGTAGGTTCAACGCTGAAGGCGAAGGCTGCCCAGGAGAGGGGCTGATCCACACTGACGAAGGATCTCTGGAAATGGTATATCATATCGCCCACGACGATGTCGTAGCGCATTTCATAAGGCTTTTCCGCATTGTAGTTCTCCTCGGAGTTCTTCGCGCGGAGAAGGAAATTACCGATTTCTTCGCCGTAGACGGCCTTGACGATGCGCTCGATGTTGGCTATCACGTCGGGGTCTTTGATGTCCACTTCCTCGAAGGTGACTTTCGCAGCATTTTCAGCCGTAAAATTCGCGTAGTCGTGCTCATAGCGGAGATCGAACGGCGTGTGCAGGATCAGACCGTCGCTGCCCTTTTCAAACGGTGCCGCAACGAGGAGGCCTTCCCGGTACACGAGTCTCCACGAGCTGACATCGTGACGCTTGTTGCACTCTTCGGAGTAGTAGTCCGTGAGAGGGCCGAGGCTCTTGACCCAGGTGTCATTTTTCATCGCGGCGATCACGTCCGCTCTCGGCTCGCAGACCTTGATGGTCCGGCGGGTGAAGCTTGTGCCTTCACAGTCGGTGAGTTCTTCGGAGGTGAAGGCCGGAAGGTAATCCGCAGCAACGAGGCTTTCGTCGATCGTCCAGATGAATTCCTTGGCGGGCGCCTCGGACGGTGCGATCGTAACTTCACCGGTTGGCGTTACGTCTGCTGCGTCGGTCGGAGTCGCAACAGTCTCCGTCGGCGTTACGTCCTGTACCGCCTCCGTCGGAGACTTCTTGTCGGACTCGTCATCGTCGTCCTCATCATCGCACGCTGTCAGGCACAGCGCGAGCAAAACTACGAGAAGCATCCACAACCATTTTGATTTCTTCATGTTTGTTTCCTCTTTTCTTAATAGTTTTCCGCAATTGCACGGCTCTTCTTGCATACTTATTAGCAATTCCGGCTTTATGTGCATTATTGTAAATTACAATTCCGCAAATGTCAAGCATATTTACATATTTTTTCTGAAAAAGTTCAAAGACCTCCAAAGCTGCGTTTTCGCGAAGATTTTGTCGTAATATCAGTAAATAATATTGACTTTTTGATATTTATCGTGTATAATAGCTCCAATATAACATCAGTTAATACATGGGGGGTGTAATTATGATGTGCGAAAAATGTGGGGAGATCATTCCGGACAATGCGAAGGTGTGTCCTTCGTGCGGAACGGTCGCAGGATCAGCCGCGGAAACGGCGGAGCAGGAGAGCTACGATGCATTGCGTGACGCGATGAACGGTGTCATCAGCCCGGAGGAGCATGATGCAGCGTACCGCGAGGCTGTCAAGCCGATGACCAGATTCTTCTGGTGGGATGTGTGCAAGTATGTGGTGCTGGTGGTGTTTTTGTCCTGTACGATTTTGTGGGCTACTACGGAAGCGGGCATCTGGCGCACGATTGCCTGGGTTGCCGTTGTGCCGGCAATCGCGTTGGTCATACTTCAGTACTTCGTCCTTAAGGGGCTCGGGCCGTACCAAAAAAGCTTTTACGAGGCCGCGTCCAATATGGTTCTCGGCAAATTCTTATTCGCAACGTTTTACCATACCTGTGAAGGCTTTGCGAAACTGTCCGTCGAAAAGTCTCCGAAGCTGTACTCGAAGTGGAGCGGAGTTTTCTCGAGCGAGATCATCATGGCCATTATCGCGGCTGTCCTGTATTTCGTTGCGATCGCGTTTCAGAGCAGAACGACGGTGTGCTGGAGCCTGGCCCTTACGGCACTCGCACTGTATACGTTTTGTTGGCTGCGTGATTTGGTTCTGCTTCGCAAGACCATCAAATTGTTTAAAGCTTAAATGCCTGTAGTGTTGCACAGCGGGAGCTCTCCGGTGACGGAGGGCTCCTCTTTTTCGCTTCTTAATTGCGCCCTCGCGCGCACGCGCGAATGGAGGTTGGTTTGCCGCACGATCCGTGGTATACTGTGGGGGTGAAAGAGTAAAGATTCGCGGCAAATGCATTTTACTTTTTCTTTACTTTTGCTTAGCGATGTCTTGAACTGTGGCGATTATGATAAAGCCATAAACCGAAGCGAACGGCTTCAAACAATTCGTTCTACTCAAACAAAGGGAGGAAAAATCAGATGAGCGAAATTATTCTGCAGACCCATGATTTGCGGAAGGTTTACGGCAAACAGGCTGCGGTGGACGGCATCGACCTGAAGGTCGAGCGAGGGGCCATCTACGGACTGATCGGCAAGAACGGCGCAGGCAAGACAACGACTTTGAAGATGATCGGCGGTCTGTCGGCCCCGACAAGCGGAAGTTTCACATTGTTCGGCAAGAGCGGCGCAGACCTGGCGAACGTTAGAGGGCGCGTGAGCAGCCTGATCGAGGATCCGGGGTTGTTCGGAAACATGACCGCATATGAGAATTTGAAAGCCAAATGCCTCTACTACGGCATCAAGGGCGACGATTACATCAACAATCTTCTTGCGCTCGTCGGGCTGGCGGATGTTGGCAAGAAGAAGGCAAAGCATTTTTCGCTCGGTATGAGACAGAGACTCGGAATCGCGCTGGCGATGGTCGGTGAGCCGGATCTTCTGGTTCTCGACGAGCCGATCAACGGACTGGACCCCGAGGGCATCGTGGAGATCCGCGATATGCTCACGAAGGTCAGCAAGGAAAAAGGAATCACCATTTTGATCTCCAGTCACATTCTGGAGGAGCTTTCGAAGGTGGCGACGCACTACGGAATCATGAGCAAGGGCCGGCTGGTGGAGCAGCTGACGGCCGAGGAGCTCTCCGAAAAATGCAGCCTCCGTATCGAGGCGGTTGTGGATCGGCCGGAGCTTGCGAGCACGGTGCTCGACGGCCTCGGAATCACCAACTACAAGGTGGTTGACAAGGAGACGATCAACATTATGGAGCACCTCGACGAGGTGGCGCACATCAACCGCGAGCTGAATGCGGCGGGCGTTCTGGTCAGCCGGATTGCGGTCAACAACGAGAGCCTTGAGTCGTTCTTCTTAAGCAGAACGGCCGATTGAAAGGAATGGTGAGAGATATGTTAAATATGATTCGTATGGAACTGTACCGCATGGTACGGATGAAGAGTTTCTGGGTGATTCTGATCATCGTCGGCGTCATGAACGTGATCACGGTCTCGCTCAACGACGTCATGATGGACAGCCCGGAGCTGCAGCAGGCGCTCGAGGCAACGCAGGCCAAAGAGGACGATCCGGTTTCCAATATCGGCATGAGCATTACCATGGAGCGCAACGAAGACGGAAGCTACGGCTTTCTGGAGATCATCACCGCTGCGGCGAAGGGAATGCTGTGCGCTTTGTTCATCGGTATCTTTACCGTCATCTTCGCGACGGCGGATTTTAACACAGGCTACATCAAGAACTATGGAGGCGCGGTAAAACATCGTTGGCACATGGTTGCCGCGAAGGGCACGGCAGTGCTCGTCTACACCATCATGTTCTTCGCGCTGTTCATCGCAAGCTCGTGCCTGGGCGTCTTCATCGGCGGCCACAAGATTGTCATGGATCCGGCCGGCAAGATTTTCGAAGTTTTGTGCATCCAGGGCCTTCTGCACGTGGTGTTCGGCTGGATCATCATGAGCCTCTGCGTGATCGTGCGCAACAACCTGATCAGCATGATCGTAGCCTGCTGCATCTCAATGCATGTGTTCACCGTATTGTACAGTCTTGCGGACAAGGGCCTTAAGAAACTGGGCTGGAAGGAAGCGGCAATTTCGAACTATACGGTCAGCGGCCGCATCATGCAGTACGGCATTGACAGCTCGAAGATACTAGGTTCTACTCTTGTAGTAGCAACAATCTTCGCAGTGGTTGCGTTCGCAATCGGCAGCTTGTGTGTGACGAAGAAAGATCTGGTATAAATTCATTCGACGCGTCTTGTGCGAATTCGGAAAATGTTGCAAAACCGGAGGTCGGGAAACCGAGCCTCCGGCGATGCATTTTTCGCAAAATGTAACTTATGGAGGTATCCCAAGCTATGAAAATCGCAGTCGTGATTCTGGCGCTTGTGACGGCCGCCCTCGCGGGGTGGCTTGTTTTGCTGTGGAAGCAAAACCGTGACGTGAGCCGGCAGCTTCGCTTCATCCGGGAGGAGGACTCCTGCATGCGGGTTTCGGTCAACGCACAGAAGCTCGGTGAGCTTGAGCTCGCGGAGGAGATCAACAAAACGCTTGATGATGTGCGTGACCGAAAGCGCGCGATGAGCGACCGCGAGAAGTTGATTGCGGACGCCTACGCGAACCTCTCGCACGACATCCGCACGCCGCTTACGTCGCTCGACGGTTACGTGCAGCTTCTGCGCGACGCGAAGACCGACGAGGACCGCGCGCGCTACACCGCGGTCATCGGGGAGCGCATCGGGACGCTCAAGGAGCTTCTGGAGGACCTCTTTACGTTCACGAAGCTCAAGAACGATGCGTACGAGCTCGAGCTGACGCAGATTTCTCTTCGCAGCGTCGCTGCGGAGACCGTGCTCTCGTACTATGACACCTGGAAGGAGATGGGCGTGGAGCCCGAGATCCTGCTCACGGACGAGGTGCTTCCGATCGAGGGCAACGAGCTCGCGGTCAAGCGCATCCTCCACAACATCACGAAAAATGCAGTCGTCCACGGTCGCAATGCCCTGAAGATCTACCTGCACCGCATCGACCGCGAGGCGGAGATCGTGATCTCCAATCCGGTGGAGCATCCCGAGGAGATCGAGGTCGGCCGCGTGTTCGAGCAGTTCTACACCGCGGACCGCTTCCACAGGCAGGCGTCGAGCGGCCTGGGACTGGCGATTGCGAAGGAATTTACCGAGCGCATGGGCGGCACGATCGGGGCCGCGCTCGAGGGCGGAATCTTCTCGGTAGTGATACGTCTGCCGCTTGCGCAGAGTGCATTTTCGGTGTAAAATGAATAGAAATCCCGGAGGTGCGTAGTATGGAAATCAGAGTTACGAGATACAATCATATTTCGGAGACGGACGGTCTGCCGTTGGCGGTCGTTCGGACGGAGCCTGCGGACGGCACGGACGTGTGCGGTTCGGCTGTTTTGGTGCACGGCATGTGCGAGCACAAGGGGCGCTATGAGCCGTTTGTCAACTACCTTGCGGAGCAGGGCTACATCGTGACGATCTTTGATCTGCGCGGGCACGGTGAGAGCGTCCGCGAGCCGGAGGACCTCGGCTACTTCTACGAGGGCGGCTACGAGGCGCTTTTAGCGGACATTCACGAGATGGTTCTGGAGGCAAAGACGTACGCTGCGGAGCGCACCGGACGCGAGGACCTTCCGTTTGTGATGATCGCGCACAGCATGGGCACGCTGGCTGCGCGGTGCTACATCCGCATGCACGATGACGAGCTTGACAAGCTCGTGCTTTTGGGGTGCCCGTCGAAGCCGGCCGGCATGTGGCCGGGGCTTCAGCTGGTCCGCGGTCTGGTCGCGACGAAGGGCGGACGCGCGCGCTCGAAGGTGGTCGATACTATCGTGGGCGGCGGGTTTGAAAAGCGATTTGCCGAGGAGCATACGCCGTTTGCATGGACGAACTCCGATCCCGCAGAGGTGAACAGCTATCGGGAAGATCCGCTGTGCGGCTACACGTTTACCCTGAACGGCTATGAGAACCTGATCCGCATGACGATGCTTTGCTACACCGACGGCGGCTGCGCGATGAACAATCCGGAGCTTCCGATCCGCTTCTACTCGGGAGCGGACGACCCGTGCGCAATCTCGAAGGAGAAACTCGGCGAGGCGATCAAGCTGTTGCGCAAGCAGGGATACAAAAACACCAAGGGCAAGACCTATCCGGGCATGCGCCACGAGATTTTGCGCGAGCGCGAAAAGGAGAAGGTCTGGGCCGACATTCTGGCGTTTCTTAAGAGCTGAAACGCCGCATAAATCATAAACCGGAGTGAATCACATGGAGCGATACATCATGTCCTTCGATGCGGGAACGACATCGGAGCGAGCCATCATTTTCAATCATGACAGCGAGATCGTGAGCGTTGCGCAGAAGGAGATCAAGCAGTATTATCCGCAGGCGGGCTGGGTGGAGCACGACCCGATGGAGCTGTGGTCGACGCAGCTTGGCGTGGCGGTCGAGGCGATGAGCAAGGCCGGCATCTCGGCCGAGGAGATCGACGCCATCGGCATCACAAACCAGCGTGAGACGACGATTGTCTGGGACCGCGCGACGGGGCGGCCGGTGTACCGCGCCATCGTGTGGCAGTGCCGCCGGACCGCGGACTACTGCGAGCGGCTGGCACCGTACGCGGAGAAGATTCGCGAGAAGACCGGACTCGTGCTGGATCCTTATTTTTCGGCGACGAAGCTCGCGTGGATCCTCGATAACGTCGAGGGTGCGAGGGAGCGCGCGGAGGCCGGCGAGCTGTTGTTCGGCACGGTCGAGACATGGCTGATCTGGAAGCTGACGAAGGGCAAGCGCCACGTGACGGACCTTAGCAACGCGTCGCGCACGATGCTCTTTAACATTCATACACTGACGTGGGACGAGGACATCTGCAACTGGCTCGGAATCCCGCGGAAAATGCTCCCGACCCCGGTCGGCAACAGCGAAGTTTACGGTGAGTCGGCGGCAGAGTTTCTAGGCGGACGAATCCGCATCGCGGGCGCCGCGGGCGACCAGCAGTCGGCATTGTTCGGCCAGAAGGCGTGGTCGGTCGGCGACATCAAGAATACGTACGGCACGGGGTGCTTCCTTTTGATGAACACCGGAGAGACGCCGATTGCCTCGGAGCACGGGCTCGTCACCACGATCGCGTGGGGACGCGGCGGCAAGGTGACGTACGCACTCGAGGGTTCGGTCTTCATGGGCGGAGCGGTCGTGCAGTGGCTTCGCGACGAGCTCGGTCTGGTGGCGACGGCGGCGGAGACGGAGGAACTTGCGCAGAAGGTGCCGGACACTAACGGCTGCTATATTGTGCCTGCATTTACCGGCCTGGGCGCGCCGTACTGGAAGCCCGAGGCGAAGGGCGTTGTGACGGGCCTCACGAGAGGTGTTGGGCGCTTCCACATCATCCGCGCGGCGCTGGATGCCATCGTGTATCAGGTCAACGACATCGTCACCGCGATGGAGCATGACGCCGGCAGCCCGGTTTGCGCACTGCGCGCGGACGGCGGCGCGAGCGTTAACAACTATTTGATGCAGACGCAGGCGGACATCAGCAACACGTCCGTGGTGCGGCCGGCGTGCGTCGAGACGACGGCGATGGGAGCCGCGTATCTGGCGGGCCTTGCGACCGGCTTCTGGGAGGACGAGGCGGACATCGTGCGGACGTCGGCTGGAGAGACCATTTTCCGACCGAAGATGAGCGAAGAGGACCGCGAGGCGCATATCCGCGGCTGGAAGGAAGCCGTGAAGATGCTTTTGTAATTTGATAATACTTGTGCATTTGGGAAAAGGAAATTCATATGTTAGTCATTCGAGATCTGGACAAGATTTACAAGGGGACGACGAAGGGCGTCACGGGCATCACGCTCCATGTGGAGAAGGGTGACATATACGCCTTCATCGGCCATAACGGAGCCGGCAAGACGACGCTTTTAAAGGCGATCACCGGCATTCATGAGTTCGACCGCGGGGCCGTCATCATCGACGGGCTCGACATCACAAAGCAGCCCGAGGAAGTCAAGCGGCGCATCGCGTACGTGCCGGACAACCCGGACATCTACGAGTTCATGACGGGCATTCAGTACCTCAACTTCATCGCGGACATCTACGGTGTCTCCGCGGCGGAGCGCGAGGCCCGCATCGCCGAATACGCCGGCAAATTCGAAATCACCGACTCGCTCGGCGACCTCGTCTCCGGCTACTCGCACGGCATGAAGCAGAAGCTCGTGCTGATCTCGGCGCTTCTGCACGCCCCGAAGCTTCTCATCATGGACGAACCGTTCGTGGGTCTCGACCCCAAGGCGTCGTTCCTTCTCAAGGAGATCATGCGGGAAATGACCGCTGCGGGCGGTGCCATCTTCTTCTCGACGCACGTCCTCGACGTCGCCGAGAAACTCTGCAACAAAGTCGCCATCATCAAGGAGGGACGCCTCGTCACCTCCGGCCTTATGAGCGACGTCGTCAAGGACCGGTCGTCCCTTGAGGCGATCTTTATGGAGACGGTGGAAGCATGAGTACATTTGTTGCGGTTTTCAAAGCGGAAATGCTGAATTTTCTGGGGCTGAATGTCTACCGGCACACGAAGGACCCGTCGGAGCGGAAGCGTCGGAAGATTCTCTACATTGTCTTTTTCATCCTGTTTCTCGTGGCAGTCGCCTACCTCGCGGGGTCGGCGTATGCCTTTCATCTCTACGGCATCGAGCGAGTGATTCCGATGCTGTATCCCTGTCTTGCAATGGTGATCTCCCTGTTCGTGGAGATCCTTCTCTCACGCGGCAACTTATACCGCGCGGGGGACCGCGAGCTTCTCTCTTCGATGCCTGTGAAGAGCACTCCGGTCGCGGCGGCGCGCCTTGCGAAAATGTACATTCGCGGCGTGATCATCTCCGCCGTTGTTTTGATTCCCACATTTTTGATTTACGGCCTCGCCGTGCATGCGGGCGTCCTGTTCTGGATTATGATCGTGCCGGAGATACTGGTGCTGCCGCTTCTTCCCGTGGCGCTTGCCGCGTGGGTCGGAATCGCGGTGTCCGCGCTGATCGCGAGAACGCGCCACAAGGTACTTGTGGAGGTGCTGGTCGCGGTGATCGTGGTCGTCGGCATGCTGGCGCTTTCCATGTACTTCTCGGGCGGCCGCGGCGTCTCCGTGAATCTCACCGGCCTCACGCAGAGCGAGGACGGCGGAAAATTATCCCGAAAAGAGATGAACGACCGCGTCGCGGAGCAGGCGGTCGCGGCGATCGAGCGGATCGAGACGAAGATGCCGTTCGTAAAGACCTGGGCGTCGTTTTTTAACGGCGAGAAGCCGGTCGGAATTCTGCTGATCGCAGCGCTCGGGCTGGCGGTGTTTGCCTTGACAGCACTTGTCATCGGCCGTAACCTCTTCGTCATATCGGCGAAGCTCACGCCGCAGGCATTGCACCGGGACTACAAACTCACCGAGCTTCGGTCGCGGTCCGTGACGGAGGCGCTGGTGCGCAAGGAGGCGGGGCGGTATTTTTCGTCCGGATTGTATGTCTCGAACACGATCATCGGGCCGGTGATCGCGGTGGCGATCTCGATCGCGCTTGCCTTTGTTGACATCGAAAAGCTTCTCGGGAGCAACGTCAAGCTTCCGTTTGCGATGCACCCGACGTCGTTTCTGCCGTTTCTTCTGGCAGCCGTGTTCAGTATGATGACGCTCACTGCGGTCTCCATCTCCGCGGAAGGGAAGACGTGGTGGATCACGAAGACGCTGCCGGTTTCGGTGGGCGACATCATAAACGCAAAGATTTTGTTTAACATTCTCGTGTTCGCGCCGTTTTATGTGCTCTCGGAAATCATTCTTTTGTTCACGGTGCGGACCACGGTTTTGCAGCGGTTGTGGATCCTGATCGTGCCTCTTGTGTACCTTGTGTTCGCGACGGTCTGGGGCATGTGCACGAACCTTCGTTTCCCCAAATTCCGCTGGGAGACCGAGGCCGAGGTCGTGAAGCAGAGCGCCTCCGTGGCACTCGGAATGCTCGCGCTGGTGTTCGCAATCCTGCCGGGTGTCGGCGCGCTGATGCTTCCGGAACTGTTCGGCAATCTGCTGACGGCAGCCACGGTTGTCGCGGTCGTTGTCGCCGCGGTTTTGTTGTATCGCAGAATTCAGTCCGCAGACCTGTTGCGGTTGGGGGCATGATTGTGGTAAACTACGAGCGGGATTTACAGAAGGAAAATGTGCGGTATCGGGGTTGGAAAGGATATCAATGTATCGCTATGTGTTCTTTGATCTGGACGGCACGCTGACGCAGTCCGAGTTCGGCATCGTTGAGGCCGCGAGCAGAGCGCTCGCGCACTTCGGCATCGAGACACCGAACCGCGACCTTTTGAAGCGTTTTATCGGGCCGCCGTTATATGTGTCGTTTCATGAATTTTACGGGCTCTCGGACGAGGACAGCTTCGAGGCCATCCGCGTCTACCGCGAGTACTACGAGAGCGAGGGCGTCTACCTGGCGCCGCTGTTTGCGGGTGTTAAGGACATGCTCTGCGCGCTGAAAGCCGCGGGCTGCCGCATGATGATCGTGACCTCAAAACCGCAGAACATGGCGGAGGTTGTCGCGGAGCACGAGGGCGTTCGCGAGTACTTCGAGAGCATCGTCGGACCCGCCCTGGAGGGCCGCGATCCGAACAAGGCCGTGCTGATCCGCGAGGCGATGCGCAAGATGGGCATCTCTTCGGAGAATGCAGCCGACATTCTGATGGTCGGCGACCGCTTCTACGACATCAAAGCGGCGGTCGAGGTCGGCATTGATTCCGCAGGCGTCCTGTACGGCTACGGCAACGAACCGGAGCTTCGCGAATCCGGGGCGACATACATCGTAAATACACCGCAAGAAGTTGTAAATATCGCGCTTGGGAAGGATTGAATTTCGATGAGCGAAAGCCGGAAAGAAAAGAAAAAGCATAAGGTTTTGAAACGTATATTGATCGCGCTCGGCATTTTGCTCGGGGCGGTGCTGATCTTCGCGGCAGGGTTGATCCTGTGGCTGAGCATCACCGAGTACCGACCCGATGACCGCATGGCGCTCACCGTGACACCTGCGGTTGCGTCCGCGGAGGGCGCAAGCGAGCTGCCGGCGATCCCGACGGAGACCGGCATCGGGATCATGACGTGGAACATCGGTTACGGGGCGCTTGGTGACAACTGCGATTTCTTCATGGACGGCGGTTCCATGGTGTATACCGCGGACGAGGACCGTGTGAACGAGAACCTGACGGAGATCCTCTCGGACATCTGCATGATCAATCCGGACATTCTGCTGGTGCAGGAGATCGACGAGGACTGCTCGAGAACCTACGGGATCAACGAGATCAAGCGGTTTACGGACGTGCTCAACGCCGTGTCCGACACCGGGTATCAGTCCACATTTGCCTACAACTTTAAGACGAAGTATGTTCCGTATCCGCTCCCGCCGGTCGGGCGTGTGAACAGCGGAATTCAGACATTTTCGAGATTTCGGATTACCTCGGCGGAGCGCGTGAAGCTGCCCTGCCCGTTCTCGTGGCCGGTGAGTGTCGTGAACTTAAAGCGCTGCCTTTCGGTGCACCGGATTCCGGTCGAGGGCAGCGAGCATGAGCTTGTGCTGATCAACCTCCACCTCGAGGCGTACGACTCGGGCGAGGGCAAGATCGAGCAGACGAAGCTCTTGAAGGAAGTCATCGAGACCGAGCTTAAGAAGGGCAACTACGTGATTGCCGGCGGCGATTTCAATCAGACATTTTCCAACACGGACATCAGTGCGTACCCGCAGCAGGACGGCAAATGGGTCGCCGGCCGGATCGACATCGCCGACTTCGACGAGAACCTCACGTTCGTGATGGACGCGAGCATCCCGACGTGCCGCAGCCTCGATCAGGTGTACGCGAAGGCGGATCTCGAAAACTTCCAGTACTACGTGCTGGATGGATTTATCGTTTCAAACAATATCAAGGTGCTCAGCGTGAGTACGCTGCAGCGCGATTTCTACGCATCGGACCACAATCCGGTCGTGATGCGCTTCCTGCTGAAGACAGAAGAGGGGGACGGGGAGTAAGACGGAAAATGAGCCGCCAAAGCGGTTCAACAACGGTTCCAAAGGCAGTAAACACATAATTCTACAGTTGTAGAAAGGAGAGCCCTATGCCACCCGGAGGAAGAAACGGAGGCCCCTTCGCGCGGGCCTACATGACCGAGGAAGAGAAAGCCGCAACGCCGAAGATCACGAAGGCGTTGTTGAAGCGAGTATTTTCCTACCTCAAGCCCTACTGGAAACAATTGACGCTGGTTCTGGTGTGCATCGCGATATCCTCGACGATGTCGCTGTACCCGTCGGTGCTGACCGGTAAAATCCTCGATGAAGGTATCATCGGCCGCAACCTTCGCCTGTTGATCATTTTCATCCTCGCGTCGTTCGGACTGACGCTTGCGTCCAACCTGATCGGCGTCGTGGAGGCGTACGTCAACACGTGGATTGCGCAGCACATCACGTACGACATGCGAAACCAGATGTTCTCGCACCTGCAGAAAATGTCGCAGCGCTTCTTCACGACGAACAACCAGGGCGACATCATCACGCGCATGACGTCCGACATCTCCGGCGTGGAGTCCGTCATCACGAACACGTTCCGGAACATTCTCTCGAACTCGATCACGCTCGTCGTGGCGATCGTCATGATGTTCCAGAAGAGCTGGATCCTCGCGGTGCTCGGCATGTGCGTTATCCCGCTGTTCGTCATCCCGACCCGCAAGGCCGGCAAGACCAGATGGAAGCTGACGGGCGAGGCGCAGGCGTGCAACGATGAGATCAACGGCATCCTCAACGAGACGATGTCCGTGAGCGGCCAGCTTTTGGTGAAGCTCTTCGGCAAGGAAGAGAAGGAGTACGGCCGTTACAAGGACGCCAACAACCGCATGATCCGCCTCAACATCCGCGAGCGCATGGCCGGCCGCTGGTTCTTCGTGGTGCTCAACACCGTGACGAACATCGGCCCGATGCTTCTCTACCTCGTGGGCGGCATCCTGATCATGAAGTACGACAGCTCCCTCACGCCCGGTGACATCACCGTTTTGGTAGCGCTGTTGGGCCGCACGTACATGCCGGTTAACAACTTGCTGAACATTCAGGTCGACTGGATGCGCTCGATGGCATTGTTCACCCGAATCTTCGAGTATTTTGATATGCCCGTCGAGATTGAAAATGCATCCGACGCAATCACGCCCGCGGAAGCCCACGGCGAGATCACGTTTAGGCATGTCGACTTTTCCTACGACCCTGAGCGGCAGATCTTACATGACGTCAGCTTCAACCTCGAAAGCGGCCGAAGCATCGCCATCGTCGGACCGTCCGGCTCGGGCAAGAGTACGATTATCAACCTGATCCCGCGCCTTTACGACGTGCAGGGCGGCGAGGTCCTCTTCGACGGCGTGAACGTCAAGAAGCTCGACCTCGGCTTCCTTCGCAGAAACGTCGGCGTGGTTTCGCAGGAGACCTATCTCTTCAACGGCACCATCCGCGAGAACCTTCTCTACGCGAAGGAGGATGCGACCGAGGAGGAGATGATCGAAGCCTGCAAGAAGGCCAACATCTACGACTTCATCGAGGCCCAGGAGACCGGCCTCGACACGATGGTCGGCAACCGCGGCCTGAAGCTCTCCGGCGGCGAGAAGCAGCGCATCTCCATCGCGCGCGTCCTTCTCAAGAACCCGGCCCTCCTTATCTTCGACGAGGCAACCTCGGCGCTTGACTCCATCTCGGAGAGCAAGATCCAGGAAGCCATCGACCCGATCATCGAGGAGCGCACGAGCATCCTGATCGCCCACCGCCTCTCGACCATCCTCGCTGCCGACGAGATTCTCGTCGTCAAGGACGGCCACATCGTCGAGCGCGGACAGCACCGCGACCTCGTTAAGCTCGGCGGCGTCTACACCGAGCTCTACAACACGCAGTTCAAGAAGGTCGACGAGGAAGGGCGCATCCGCGACCGCTCCGACGAAGAACTCGCGGAGATCAAGGAAGCACTGACGACGTAATTGAAAGATTGTTAGAGAAAGAAACTTGTTTTTCTAATGATTCACGAGATTAATAAACAGCCAGAATCTCAACTGATTAAGTAGGAGTTCTGGCTGTTTTGTTTATGATTAGTGGTTTAGGTGTAGCGAAAGGTTGCTTTGTGCCGCTTAATGCCAAATATGTTATAACTGTTCTGGATTGTTAGGGAAATAGCAAAGTGCCATCTGTGCATGCGCCAAATTGTGGGTTACATGGGCAAAAGATTTGCTTTTGAGCAGTTCTTTCTCCGAAAAGTGTTGATACAGTTTTCGAGATTCATTTTTTACTGTATATTCTAATGCGGCTCTTACGTCTTCGTTACGTATTTCCACGTCTTCGGGGGAATGGACGGTAATAACAACGTGCATCAAGGGGATTCCCGAATAAGTTTTAGGAGTAGATTGGTGCATACTCAAGGCACCTTTATTAATACTTCTATCAAGCAGTAATTTCAGGGCATCAAAGTTTAATACAACATAGTCTTTCTCGCCAACCGGAAGTTCCAGACATTCCAGAATCATAGCCTTTCCTCCGGGGTTTAGGTAATTTAGATACTTCGTCAGTTCGTTTGCTAAGTCTTTGCGAGGTATTTCGTGGATAACATTTGCAAAAATGCAAACATCAGCTTTTTTATCAAAACTTAATCCAGCGTTAAAATCCTTGAATTTACATGAAATGTGATTTTCCTCGGCATATTCTAGAATCCCGTTTACATTATCCTGCTCTATATCTACCCCGTAATATGAGATTGTTTTTAAATAATCGGGGTCAAAGGAATTAAACGCAGCCAGCGTTCTTCCGAGACCACAGCCTATTTCAACAATTACGGGATTCTCAAATGAAAGAATGAAGTTTTGTATGGCGAATTCTTGCGAGCCTTGTTCTTTGCCTTTTTCTCCCTCAAATACTTCGGGATTTCTCATGCATTCTGCTGCGAATTTTATCAACTCATAAGATTCTGAATTCTTCAAGAGTTCAGCATATCTTGTGTCCGTGGAAAAGCCGCTGTAGAGTTCACTAATCTTTTGAAACAGTGTATAGTCTTCGGATATCTTTGTGATTTGATTTCGACACGAAGTTCCTTTTGACGAAAAACTGTCTTGGTGTTTTTGCAGATAGAATAATCTATCTGGAGATACAGAAAGCATAACAGAAGGTGAGTGAGTAGTGATAATCACATATTTATCTTGACACAAATCTTTGATACATCCGAGTATGCGGCGTTGAAGGTCTGGATGAAAGTGTGAATCGAGTTCATCGATTAAAATCATATCTGCTTTATCTATTGTTTTTTGTGTCATTTTATTGATTTCTTTTCCACTACCATCCTCTGGATTTACAATGTTATACTCCAACAGTAGGTCGCACATTAGTGCGATTAACTCTAGCTCGCCTGTGCTTAGTGTGTTGAAGGAGGAAATAGTGTTAGAATCAACTTGAACACCAACTTTTATGCCATTGAAAATATTGATATCGTATAGCAATTCCTTGCCAAACACTTTGTTGAAAGTGTCGGTAAGTATGCGCCATCTTTCTTTCATCGCTTCATCGGCTTTTTCATTGGTCGCCGAAATGGCAAAATTAGAGATTATAGAATAGATGTTTTTGGCTCTGTTTTGAATTTGATTGGTATATCCTGCCAAATCATTACTGTTGATGAACTGGTTTAGGGGTCTGCAAAAGCCATATTCGACAGACTTGTCATTCTCGCAGAGCTCTCTGATAGGAGGTCTATAAAGTACGAGCTTTGGCATTTCCTCGATTTCGATTTGAGGTACGTCTATATCAACAATCCGCCTAGAGAACCCCATCTCCTCGGCCAGATTCGATTTTGATATTTTTTGAGCAATTCCCAGAAGCAACTGGGATTTTCCACTCCCATTTTTGCCTGCTATAACACTGATTCCTTTTTGGATTTCGAATTCTGCATACTTTATGGATAAAAAATCGGTTACTTTGATTTTCAATGTTGACTCCTTTTGCGTAGCCAAAGATTGATTCATGATCAATTCTTCTCAGCTTCCTGCATCTTCTCAAGCTGGGCGATGAAATCGCTGTTCTTGTTGCGCTTTTCGGTGTGCTTGGCAAATGCCTGGTCCTTGGCGATGTTGGCCGGCGGCTTGCCGGTGGCGATTTTGATCAGCCGGATCAGGGCGATAACCAGGAAGATGACACCGACCAGGAGTCCGCAGAGCGCTGCGCCGGCGAGAATCATGACCAGAATGCCGATACGGTCCTGCATGGTGAAGTATTCATTCTTGCGGAACAGCAGCACTATCCATGCCAAAAGCAGGATGCCGGCGACCGGCAACAGGTCCATGTAGAACATCCAGATGAAGTCTACCTCCGTTGTCGTTCGCACCGGATTGGCCAGGCTGATGCCGGTCATCTGAAGCAGCAGAAGAGCCGCCAGAGCAATCGTTCCGCGGAAGCGGACGCGGGCCGGAAGACGGCCGGATTGGTTGTGAATTTTCCGTTGCATTATAGTTTCCCATCCCCGTTTAAATTCCCAAAAGGTCCATCACAATTCCGGTTCCGAACGAGACTGCGTTCAGAATCAGGGAGAGCACGAACGGGTTCCACCGTCCGCGCGGAAGGAGCTTTCGGTACACCAGTCCCTCGCACAGGACTACGATAACCTCCATCACGATTACCGTAAAATTCATTATTGCATATGTCACATGAAAATGCAACATGAGGAAGAGAATTGTTACCACAATCGGGTTGGAAATGCAGTTGGTATAGAGGACGGTCTCGATGTTTCTGCGCTTTCGCACGCCAAGCGCGATCGCCAGCGGAACTTCGATGATCATGACCAGCAGAAGATTGACCGCAATCATGCTGATGTAAGACCGGAAGATTTCATTGTTTACCAGATCCGCCATGGCGTGTCCCCTTTCGCAGCATTTTATAACACCGTTATTACAAGTGATAGCACAAATGGACGTGCGAAGCAAGCGGCCTTTGGCAGTTATGACGGAAAATCCCCTCATTTTCCGCGAGATTTCTCTATGCGCGAAGCGCGAAAGAAATTGACATGGTTTTTGCATGGTTGTAGAATTTTTATGTGACAGGAGAACTGTCCCTTTGTCACCTTGAAAAAACTTGCGATTCGGTGCAGTTTTTTGTTGTAATCTTGACGGAAAATCTGTATAGTATACCGTGGGTTTTTATTTCAACCTAATCAACCAAAGAAAGGTTGTGTCTTTATGAGTAATTGCGCGATTGTTGGTATCAACTGGGGCGATGAGGGCAAGGGTCGTATGGTCGACCTTCTGACCGAGCGGTTTGACTTTGTCGTACGCTATCAGGGCGGCGGCAACGCCGGACATACGGTGGTAAATGAGTACGGCAAGTTTGCACTTCATCTGCTGCCGTCGGGAATTTTCCGCAAGGGTGTTGTGAATATCCTCGGAAACGGCGTGGCTCTCGATCTGGAGAATCTGTATGAGGAAATGCAGACCGTGATCGGGCAGGGCGTGCCGATCGGGCCCGAGAACCTGAAGATCAGTGAGCGTGCCTCGCTGGTTTTGCCGTGGCACCGTCAGCTTGACGGGCTCGAGGAGGCGAGACTGGCGGACAAGAAGTACGGCTCGACGAAGCAGGGCATCGCGCCTTTCTATTCGGATAAATATCAAAAGAAGACGATTCTCGCGGGTGAGTTGTTCTACCCGGAGAAGCTTGACGAGCATATCAAGGATTTGCTGACGTGGAAGAACCTGACGCTCACGGGCGTGTACGGTGCGGAGCCGGTCAGCTACGAATCGTTGAAGGCATGGTTTACGAAGTACGGCGAGATCTTCCGTCCGTTCATCTGCGATACGGGCAAGGTCCTGAAGCAGGCGTCGAAGGCGGGCAAGAGCATCCTCTTCGAGGCTCAGCTCGGTTCGCTGCGCGACCTCGACTACGGCATCTATCCGTACACGACGTCCTCGAATGCGATTGCGGCGTACGCGCCGGTCGGCTCGGGACTTCCGTCCGCGAAGATCGACGATGTGGTCGGCGTTGTGAAGGCGTACTCGACGTGCGTCGGCGAAGGCCCGTTCGTGTGCGAGTGGTTCGGCGAGGAGGCAGACAAGCTTCGTGAGGCCGGCGGCGAGTATGGTGCGAAGACCGGCCGTCCGAGAAGAGTCGGACCGATCGATATCGTGGCGACGCGCTACGGTGTGGAGTGCCAGGGTGCAACGGCCATCGCGCTTACGAAGATGGACGTTATGAGCTATATGAAGCAGATTCCGATCTGCGCGCACTACGAGCTGAACGGCGAGATTATTGATGATTTTCCGTTCCCGGCTGCGCTTGCTGCCTGCAAGCCCGTCATCACGTACATGGACGGCTGGCAGTGCGACATCAGCGGCGTTCGTCGCTGGGAGGACCTTCCGGTCAACGCACAGAAGTACGTTGAGTACATCGAGAAGGAGATCGGATGCCACATCCGCTACGTTTCGGTCGGACCGGAGCGTGACGCTTACATTGAGAGAGAACCGAAAGGAGCTACGGCTGTGAAAGAGTATCGTCCCGTTAAGGAAGGCAAGGTTCGTGAGATTTATGACATCGGTGAGAACATGATCCTGGTTGCGACCGATCGCATCAGCTGCTTCGATGTCATCCTCAACAACACGGTTACGAAGAAGGGCACCGTGCTGACGCAGATGTCCAAATTCTGGTTTGATTTTACGAAGGATGTCGTGAAGAACCACATGATCTCGGTTGACGTGAACGACATGCCCGAGTACTTCCGTCAGGACCGCTTCAACGGTAACAGCATGCTCGTGAAGAAGCTTGAGATGCTCCCTGTGGAGTGCATCGTTCGCGGCTACATCACCGGTTCCGGCTGGAAGAGTTACCAGGAGAACGGCACCGTATGCGGCATCAAGCTTCCCGAGGGTCTGCAGGAGTCGCAGAAGTTGCCCGAGCCCATCTACACGCCTTCGACGAAGGCCGAGATCGGCGACCACGACGAGAACATCTCCTTCGAGCAGTCGATCGAGTATCTCGAGAAGCGCTTCCCGGGCAAGGGTCTGGAGTACGCGACGAAGCTTCGCGACTACACGATCGCAATCTACAAGAAGTGCGCCGATTACGCTCTGACGAAGGGCATCATCATTGCGGACACGAAGTTCGAGTTCGGTCTCGACGAGAACGGCGAGATCGTTGTCGGCGACGAGATGCTGACGCCCGATTCGTCCCGCTTCTGGCCGCTCGCTGAGTACGAGGTTGGCCACGCTGAGCCTTCGTACGACAAGCAGTTCGCACGCGACTGGCTCAAGGCGAACCCGCACGATGACTGGACGCTTCCGCAGGAGGTTGTCGACAAGACCATCGCCATCTACCTTGAGGGTTACGAGAAGCTGACCGGCAAGAAATTGATCTGATGAATATTTCGGAAAATGCAGCCTTGCTTTTGGCAAATGCATTTTCCGCACGGAATGAGGGTTCTGCTTGCGGAGTCCTCATTCGCTGTTTCTTCTTTGGGGCGCGACGCTGCCCCGACTACATTTTGCGTTAAGGAGACGAACTATGAGCGACACCAATCGTTACACCAGCCCCTTCTCGGAGCGCTACGCTTCCGCGGAGATGCAGTACATCTTCAGCCAGGACAAGAAGTTTTCCACATGGAGAAAACTCTGGATCGCGCTGGCGGAGACCGAGATGGAATTAGGGCTTTCGCAGGACGGCAAGCCGGTCATCACGCAGGAGATGATCGACGAGATGAAGGCGCATGTCGACGACATCGACTACGCGGTGGCGAAGGAGCGCGAGAAGCTGGTGCGCCATGATGTTATGAGCCACGTGTACGCATACGGCTTAAAATGCCCGAAGGCGGCAGGCATCATTCACCTCGGTGCGACGAGCTGCTACGTGGGTGACAACACCGACATCATCGTGATGCGCGACGCCCTCAATCTGGTGCGCGGCAAGCTCATCAACGTGATCGACAAGCTCGCGAAGTTCGCCGATAAGTATAAGAGCCTTCCGACGCTGGCGTTTACGCATTTTCAGCCGGCGCAGCCGACCACGGTCGGCAAGCGTGCGACGCTGTGGCTTCAGGAGTTCTGCATGGACCTTGCGGACGTTGACTATGTGATCTCGACGCTTCGTCTGCTGGGCTGCAAGGGAACGACCGGTACGCAGGCGTCGTTCAAGGAGCTCTTTAACAACGATAAGGAGAAGCTCGATGCGCTCGATCCGATGATCGCGGCGAAGATGGGCTTCGAGGGTTGCTATCCGGTGTCCGGCCAGACCTACTCGCGCAAGGTTGACACGCGCGTGATGAACGTGGTTGCCGGCATCGCCGCTTCGGCGCACAAGATGAGCAACGATATTCGACTTCTGCAGCACTTAAAGGAAGTGGAGGAGCCGTTTGAGAAGAACCAGATCGGTTCTTCGGCCATGGCTTACAAGCGCAATCCGATGCGCTCCGAGCGTATCGCGTCGCTGTCCCGCTACGTGATCATCGACGCGCTCAATCCGGCCATCACCTCCGCAACGCAGTGGTTTGAGCGCACGCTCGACGACTCCGCGAACAAGCGTGTTGCGATCTCCGAGGGCTTCCTTGCGATCGACGGTATCCTCGACCTCTGCCTCAACGTGGCGGACGGCCTTGTGGTCAATGAGAAAGTCATCGAGAAGCACCTCCGCAGCGAGCTTCCGTTCATGGCGACCGAGAACATCATGATGGATGCCGTGAAGCAGGGCGGCAACCGTCAGGAACTCCACGAGGAGATCCGCAAGCTCTCGATGGAAGCCGGCGTGACCGTAAAGCAGAAGGGCCTCGAGAACAACCTTCTCGACCTGATTGCGGCGGACGACGTCTTCGACGTGACGAGAGAAGAGCTCGAGAGCTACATGGTTCCGGCCAACTACGTAGGCCGCTCCGCAGAGCAGACCGAGGCGTTCTTGGCGAACGTTGTCGCTCCGATTCTGGAGGCGAACAAGGAGAGCCTTGGTTTGACCGCGACTATCAACGTTTAATCAAAGTAACTTCGGTGAGCCGAGGTTCACCGGGTGGGAAAGGACATAAACATGGACAAAGTATTGGTCATCGATTTCGGCGGACAATACAACCAGCTCGTGGCGCGCCGCGTCCGCGAGTGCAATGTCTACTGCGAGATTTATTCGTACCGCACCGCGCTTGACGCCGTGCGTGCGATGAACCCGAAGGGCATCATCCTGACGGGCGGTCCGAACAGCTGCTACGAGGAGGGCGCACCGACGTGTTCCCGCGAGTTGTTCGAGCTCGGCGTTCCGGTGCTCGGACTGTGCTACGGAGCGCAGCTGATGCAGCAGGTGCTCGGCGGCAAAGTTGAGCGCGCAAGCGTTCAGGAGTACGGCAGAACCGATGTCGAGGTCGATGTGAATTCGGCGCTCTTCGCGGGCGTTCCGGCGTCGACGGTATGCTGGATGAGCCACTTTGACTACATCAGTAGAATGGCGCCGGGCTTTACTTCCGTGGCACATTCGAAGGATTGTCCGGTCGCAGCCTGCGAAAACAAAGAGAGCAACCTCTACGGCATTCAATTCCATCCGGAAGTGCTTCATACGCCCGAGGGAACGAAGATGATCTACAACTTCGTTCGCGGCGTCTGCGGCTGTGACGGTTCGTGGAAAATGGACGCCTTCGTCGAGACGGCGATCCGCGATATCCGCGCAAAGGTCGGCGACGGCAAAGTGCTTCTCGGCCTCTCGGGCGGCGTCGATTCGTCGGTAGCGGCAGGCCTTCTGTCCCGCGCCATCGGCAAGCAGCTGACGTGCGTTTTCGTCGATCACGGCCTTCTTCGTAAGAACGAGGGTGACGAGGTTGAGGCGGTCTTCGGACCGAACGGAAACTTCGATCTGAATTTTGTGCGCGTGAATGCGCAGCATCGTTTCTATGTCAAGCTTGCGGGTGTGACCGATCCCGAGACGAAGCGAAAGATTATCGGCGAAGAATTCATCCGCGTTTTCGAGGAAGAGGCGAAGAAGATCGGTGCCGTTGACTTCCTTGCGCAGGGAACGATCTACCCCGACGTGGTGGAGTCCGGTCTCGGCGGCGAGTCCGCGGTGATCAAATCGCACCACAATGTCGGCGGTCTGCCGGATTATGTCAACTTCAAAGAAATTATCGAGCCGCTTCGCAACCTCTTCAAGGACGAGGTTCGCAAGGCCGGCCTTCAGATCGGCATCCCGGAAAATCTCGTGATGCGTCAGCCGTTCCCGGGCCCCGGCCTCGGAATCCGCATCATCGGCGATATCACGGAGGACAAGGTGCGCATCGTACAGGATGCGGATTACATTTTCCGCGAGGAAGTCGGCAAAGCGCTCGCCGAGCATACGAAGCAGACCGGCGAGGTCGCTCCGTGGAAGCCGGACCAGTACTATGCGGCGCTCACGAACGTTCGCTCCGTCGGCGTCATGGGCGATGAGCGCACGTACGACCATGCGGTTGCGCTTCGCGCCGTGAAGACGACCGATTTTATGACGGCCGAGATGGCGCGCATTCCGTACGACGTGCTCGACACGGTCATGACCCGCATCATCAAGGAAGTCCGCGGCGTCAATCGCGTATTTTTCGACCTGACGAGCAAGCCGCCGGGAACGATTGAGTTTGAGTGATAACGAGCCAGACGCCGGAAACGGCAAATGTCAACAGAAATGATGAAGTCCCCGATCCTCGTGACCGGGGACTCTTTGCTGTTCAAAACGGTTGTTATATGGTACAATAAGAGAAATACCAAGTCTCATACGAAAAGATTGGGGGGACCATTATGAGTCAATGTGTACGTTGCCAAAAAGATGCCGAGAAAGAGTACCGATTTGTTGTAGTAGAATCGGTGATATCATCGCAGAGTAAAGAGTATATCGTTGCCAGAAAGACGCAAACTTCGATATATGAGAAATATGAAACTGTTGAAAGAGTCGGAATCTGCAACAGCTGCATAAAAAAGGAACGTAACAAGCTTGCGCTTGCGGGGACCGGTTTTTCTCTGCTTTTCGCGGTTTGCCTGACGTTATATACACGTGCCTTCACGCCGGGATTCCTGATTGCGTTCGGTAGTATTGCCCTGATTTCATCAATAGGATTTTTCGTTTATTCCAGAACAAAAAAAGATGCGTTCTATGCAGCGGACATCCGGCGTAATATGAGTGGGAAGAGATATCGATATGTCCCCGTGGAAGCGGGCCTGTACTGTTCCAGGAACAGTTCCGCGCCGAAAATAAAGATTTTCAAGGAAAAAACAGGCATGAGAACCGAAGTGGCCGATAAGGTGTTTGAAAAGTTTGTGATTCCCGGTAACGGTGATGAAATGATCGATTCGATCCTTGCATCCAACGGCAGACCGGAGAATCTTTAACGGTCGGCATGAAAGAGTCGCATCGCCGATCGGTGGGCGGAGGCTGTTGAAAGGCTGAGCAATCGTGCCGGCTGAAGGGGGTGGAGATGGAGAATATGACAAAGAGAAAAAAGATTGTGGTGCTTATCGTGCCGATTCTGATCATTGTGCTCATCGGCGTCGAGTGTTATTTCATTTTTCGAAAGCAAACACTTGAAGAAGTAAAGGAAAGCGTGAGAATTCCCGATGTTAAGGGACTGAGTTATGAGGAAGCTGTTGCGAAGATTGATTCCAAATTGCACGAAGCCGGAATTACGGACATAACGTACAGTAAAGGCTGGATCGATTCACACACACCGTTCAAGGTTTACGATCAAGAGCCGAAAGCCGGCACGACGGTAACAAGCGGGGACGAGGTACACATTTTCTTGTATATCGGAGAAGGGTGGGATGATACGTACTATACAGTTTTCTATGGACTGGAAGGGGATATGGTACAGTTGTTTACGAACATTCCGGAAGGCGAGATTAAAAAAGTATCCCCGGGAAGTATTGTGAGCATCACAACGCAGGTTTTACAGGATGCCGATATTCATGTGTACGCAAACGAGGAAGAAATCGAAAAGACAAAAAGCGACAGCGACGGATGGGAGTATTCGTTTCAAATGCCTGACAACGATGTCATAATTACTGCCGAGTGGTACACAAAAGAGGAAATGAATGGAGAAGACGGCGAATAAACGACAGTTATGACAACTGAGAACCGTCCCAAATTGTCACCTTTGTCATCAAAAAAGTGGTTGACAACCGCGAAATGCTGTGGTAAAGTTAGCCCAATATTTTCCGAAAGGAGCACCAAAAGAATGTTCAATCGTAATTCTCATTACGGCATTTATGATTCTGTGACGGTGGAGCGCGAAGCCTACGGTCTGGTTTTCATATGCGGATGAGAGTGCAGCGAAGAACAGGTGCAGAGTATTAGTTCATTTGCCGCTTATCCATCCGGGTAAGCGGCTTATTTTATGCCGTGACCCGGGCGGGGGCCGGCAGGGAAGGAGCAAAGGATGAAGTATTACCGGGTTCACACGGCCGACATGGCGTGGGCAACCAAGCAGCCGAGGGGGATCTTCACGGCAATCGCCAAGCTGGTCGACGCGGGGACGATGAGCGAGGAGGAGATCGCGGAGTATTGGCGGAATCGCGAGTATTTTGAGGAGATTCTGCCGGTGCCGCCGTATTACGCGGACGGCAATCCCGACGGGGCGATCACGTGGTTCAAGGACACGCCCGAGGGCAACCGCATCTGGGAGGAGATGACATTTTACCGTGAGATGGGCGCCAAATACGGCCTGCAGTTCTACGTCTCCGAGTGCACCGAGATTCCGGGGGAAGTCGTGTACGAGGATGAGTTCCAGGTGGCGGTAAAAAATCAGCGCGGGGACGCTGAAATCACGACAAGGCAGCTTGCGTGAGGGGGATAAACAATTCAGAATATTTCGAAGGTTCTGATTAGTCGAAATCTTCGGAACATTCCGATAATTCGGAAAATGAGTGCGGAAAGGACGAACAACTATGGACGAACGTTTGACGATTGTGAAGGGGTTTTACGAGGAAAGCTGCGAGGATACGCGGCTTGAGAGAAGCCGACACGGGCAGCTTGAGTTCGCGACGACGATGGAGTACATTCGCCGGTACGCGAAGCCCGGCGCGAAGATGATCGAGCTTGGCGCGGGGACCGGCCGGTATTCGGTCACGCTGGCGAAACAGGGCTTCGACGTGACCGCGGTGGAGCTGGTGGAGAAGAATCTTGAGGTGCTCCGCGCAAATGCAGCGGCCGCTGCAGCGGAGGCTTCGGCGGAGGCGAGGGGTGTTCGGTTGCAGGCAATTCAGGGGGACGCAACGGACCTTTCGGGTTTCGGCGACGAGGCGTACGATGTGACGCTTTCGTTCGGACCGATGTATCACTTATATGAGCCGGCGGAGGTGCGAAAAGCCATCCGTGAGGCGATACGCGTAACCAAAAAGGGCGGCGTCCTCTTGTTTGCATTTTTGTCCGTGTATGCGATCCTGTTTGACAACTACCTGAAGGAAACGCTTCATGACGGACTTGTGGAAAACTTCGACGAGGCGTACCGGACGAAGCATTTTGCGGAGCAATTGTTCACGGGGTATGACATCACGGAGTTTGAAGGATTGTTCACTGACGAATCGGTCGAACCGTGCGCAACTGTTGCTGTGGATACGGTGTTGGAGCTGGCCGAGGATCGGGAGGATTTTTCGATGACCGATGAGGCGTTCGAGGAATTTTTGAAGTATCATTTGGCGACGTGTGAAAAGCGTGAACTTTTGGGCGCGTCGAGCCATCTGCTGTACATTTGTCGAAAGATTTAGATAATTTGAGAAGGCGCGGAACGGGCCGCGCAGGAGGATATGAACATGAACAAACTGGTGATGCCGGATTACAAAAACTGCATTGCGAACCTGCCGAATTCAATCTTGAAGAAGTTCGGCGCGGGGCCGGTGGGCGACACGCTGCCGATGCTTGAGCCGTATCTCGAAAAGAATTATAAGAACATTATCGTGTTCCTGCTGGACGGCATGGGGAAGGCGATTCTGGAGCGACATCTGGAGCCGGACGGGCCGTTTCGCTCGCACCTGGCGGGCATCTACACGTCGACATTTCTCTCAACAACCGTTGCGGCGACCACGTCGATGATGTCGGGCCTGCAGCCCTGCGAGCACAGCTGGCTCGGTTGGGATTGCTACTACCCGCAGGTCGACAAGAACGTTACGGTGTTCTTCAACTACGAGCAGGGCACCGAGGAGCCGGCGGCCGAATACCGCGTGCCGGAGACGTACACGCCCTACATCAGCGTCATCGACCGCATCCGCGCGACCGGCAAGAAGGCGACCATGTTCGCGCCGTTCTGGGAGCCGAAGACCGACGACATTCGGAAAATGTGCTCCCGCGTGAAGGAGGCCTGCCGTGCCTCCGGCGACAAATACATCTACGTCTACTGGAACCAGCCCGACGGCTTTCTGCACCGCTACGGCTGCGGCTCCGACATCGTTCACGAGACACTTCAGACGCTGGAGTCGGCCATCAGCGAGCTCGCTTCGGAGTTGACTGATTCTTTGATAATCGTCACCGCGGACCACGGCCACATCGACACCGAGGACGTGGACCTTCGCGACTACCCGGAGTTGTGGGATTGCCTGGTTCGCGTGCCTTCGCTTGAACCCCGCACACTCAATCTCTTCGTGAAGGAAGACCGCAGGGAATTTTTCGAGAAAGCGTTTGCGGAGAAGTTCGGCGACCATTTCCTTCTGATGCCGATGGAGGAAGTCATCGCGCACCAACTCATGGGCACGGGCACACCGCACGCGCAGTTCCGCGGCATGCTCGGCGACTATCTCGCCATCGCCACAGGCGACCTTTCCATCTTCTACACGCGTGAGAACCGCTGGCTTTCCAACCACGGCAGCCTCACCGAGGACGA
>JAFZWG010000022.1 GCA_017617395.1 Lachnospiraceae bacterium | reverse complement strand
TTGTCATCTTGCCGTCAGATGACAACTGGGGACTGTCCCTCTGTCATCAGGAAAGGAATTCCACATGATCGGTTTTACATATTACAATCCGGCGAAGATTGTGTTTGGTGAGGGAAGCGAGCGGAAGCTTGCGGAGCTCCTGCGGGAGAACGGTGCGACATCGCTGTTGCTGGTGTACAGCGGCGAGTTCGTCAAGACGCTGGGAATCTATGATGCGGTGTCAGCGGCCGTGAATGAGCTGGGGATCGGATTTGCCGAGAGCGGCGAGGTTGTGCCGAACCCGAGCATCGAGCTGGTGCGGAAGCTGGTAGCGCAGGGCAAGAAGGAGCACGTCGATTTTGTGCTCGCGGTCGGGGGAGGAAGCTCCATCGACACGGCGAAGGCGGTTGCGCTCGGCATCCCTTACGACGGCGATGTCTGGGATTTCTTCGACAAGGGCGTCACACCCGGGCGCGTGCTTCCGATCGGCGTCATTGCGACGACGGCGTCGAGCGGCTCGGAGACGTCAAATGCAGCCATTCTCTCGAGCGGCGAATGGAAGCTCGGGTTTGAGGACGACCGGATCATTCCCCGGTTCGCCATCATGAACCCGCGGTACACGGCCAACCTGCCGGCGTACCAGACGGCGGTCGGAATCGCCGATGTTCTGGCTCATTTGCTGGAGCGGTATTTTTCGGATGAGAGGCATTCCGACACGACCGACTTTTTGATCGAGGGCGCCATCCGGGCGCTCCTCGTCAACGGGGATCGCCTGATCGCGGACCCGACGGACATCAATGCGCGCGGCGAGCTGCAGTGGCTTGCGAGCGTCGCGCACAACAATTTCCTCGACGCCGGGCGCCGGGCCGACTGGGGCTCGCACCGGATCGAGCACGAACTGTCCGCGCAGTACAACATCACGCACGGCGAGGGCATGGCGGTCGTCCTGGTTGCATGGACGAAGTACATGGCGGAGCGCAAGCCCTGGAGGCCGGCGCTGCTCGCAACCCGTGTGTTCGGCGCGGACACCTTCCTCTACAGCGAGAAGGAGAGAGCGCAGATACTTGCGGCCGAGCTGGATAGGATTTTCCGAAAGCTGTCGCTTCGAACGACGCTTAAGGAGCTCGGAATCGGCAGCGGGGATTTTGCGGTGATGGCGAAGCGCGCGACCCGCAACGGCCCGGTCGGCCACTACCTTCCGCTCACGGCGGAGGCGATTGAAGAAATATTGACGTTGGCATTGTAGGTGACATGGGGACAGTTTCTCTGTCACCGCCCATAACGAAAGGAGATTCGAAAAATGGCCAGAATTCATCTGACAGAACAAAACGAGGTAACGGGCGCAGAGAAGGTGCGCTATGACGAACTGGCGGGCAGAAACGCCGTGACGAACATGAAGAAGGGACTTTTGAACGATGCGGCGACGTACGATGCCTACATGGGCTGGTATACTTCCTGGAACCGCCTGGTGGAAGTGATCGGCGAGAAGGATGCGGTGCTCTACGCACATGCGATCTCCACGACCAATTCGTGCCAGCTGTGCTCGCTGTTCTTCATCAGCGACGTGAAGGGGCTTGGGCTCGACCCGCATAATCTTGTGTACGATGACAGGGAGCAGGTGCTCGTGTCCCTTGCGCAGTCGATCGTGAAGAATCCGACGGACGTTTCGGACGAGATCTTTGAGAAGCTTCACAAGTATTTTTCGGACAAGGAGATCGTCGTCATCGTCGGCTTTGCCGGACAGATGATCGCGACCAACAACTTCAACTCCGTGCTGAAGATCGATGTGGATCAGCGCCTTCTGCCGATTCTGCACGAGTTCAAGCCTGCAACGTGGAGAGACGCGATCAAGTAATTGCCAAAGAAGAGAGGAAAATGAAGAAAAACGCGCGGCGGATTCTTGCCTGAGTCCGTCGCGCGTTGCGTTTTTGTTGTTCGGATGATCGATGTGACAATTGGGAACCGTCCCCGGTTGTCACTTAAAGAAACCGGATCATGTTGATGGCGGCGGCGCCGACGGCATAGCAGAGGAGGGCGGCGAACAAAAGGCCGACCTCGCGGGCGCTCACGGGCGTGCGCGGGGTTTTCACGCGCTTCTTCTGCCAGATGTATTTGTTGGCGACCCAGACGATGATGAATTGCAGGAAGGCCAGCTGCACACCGCAGACGCGGAAGAACAGGCCGGTCATCGGGATGGTCCCGGCATAGCAAAGACCGAGCGCCAGGCGAACGCCCTGCACCAGAAACCAGCCGGTCACAACGCCCCAGGCCAGGTGCAGTAAAAGAATCATTTTAGCGGGTAATTCACGGAAAAACGGCATCGAAACTCTCCTTGTAACTCCGCCCCGGTCGGGCGGCGCGCACTCGCGCGAAGTTACCGAAAGTATACCGCATCCCGCCGGAAAATGCAACCGGCGAAGCGACGCGCCTCCGCAGGGGAATGCGGGGTTGACTTTTCGGCGCGAAAAGGCTTATAATACTACAGATTGTGCCGACAAGGAGGACAACCATGGACGAATTGAAGGAACTGGCGTCGAGAATCCGGGAGCTTCGCGAGGTCTGCGGCTACACACAGGAGGAGCTGGCGAAGGAGTTGAAGATCGACCCGGAAGTATACAAGAAGTATGAAGAGAGTGCGGAGGACGTGCCGATCAGCGTGATCTATTCGATCTCGCGCAAGTTCGGTGTGGATTTTTCGGAGATCATGACGGGCGTCAGCGGAAAATTGCGGACGTATCAGGTCGTGCGCGCCGGAAAGGGCCAGCTGGCGGACCGCTATCCGGGGTATACGTTCCAGAATCTGGCGTATCATTTTACGAAGAAGATCATGCAGCCGTTTTTGGTGACGCTCGATCCGTCGGACAAGCCGGCGGCACTCGTGACGCACGGCGGTGAAGAGTTTAACTTTGTCGTCAAGGGAAGCATCGTTGTCGTGTTCGACGATCAGGAGATCATCCTTCACGAGGGCGACAGCATTTATTTCAATCCCTCGTATCCGCACGGACAGCGCTGCTACGGCTCGGAGCCGGGCACCTTCCTCACGATGATCGCGGAGTGATGACAGGCATAGTATCAGGCTTATTATATGGTGTGAAATAACATAACGAAGGCAAGGACGGAAAGCATGTTAGAGCGGTATCTCCCTCGCATCGAGTTCGACTCGTACGAGGATTTTAAGAAGAATTACAAGGTGAATGCTCCGGAGTATTTTAACTTCGGCTGGGACATCGTGGACGGATGGGCCGAGGAGAAGCCGGACCTGCGCGCACTTCTGTGGTGCGACGACACGGGGCTTGAAAAGTCGTTTACGTTTGCGGAGATGAGCCGGCTGTCGAACAAGGCGGCAAACTTTTTCCTCTCGCTCGGCTTAAAGCGCGGCGACGTCGTGATGCTGATTCTGCGAAGACGCTGGGAGTACTGGGTGTGCGCGACGGCGCTCATCAAGCTCGGAATCATCATTATCCCGGGCACGCTTCAGCTCACGAAGAAGGATATCGTCTACCGCGCCAACGCGGCGGATGTAAAGATGTTCGTGTGCGTCGACGACGAGTATGTCATGTCTCAGATGGAGATGGCGAAGCCGGAGATGCCGGGCGTCAAATACCTTGCGGTAGTCGACAACGTCAAGCGCGACGGCTGGATCGACTTTAACGCCGAGTTCGACAAATGCTCCGACATCCTCGCAAAGCCGCAGGGCTCCGACCGCACGAAGGGCACCGATATCATGCAGATTTATTTTACGTCGGGAACGACGGGCATGCCGAAGATGGTAACGCACAACTATCACCATCCTCTGGGGCACATCGTGACCGCGAAGTACTGGCAGCAGGTGCAGGAGGGCAAGCTTCACATGAGCGTGTCCGACTCCGGCTGGGCGAAGTTCGGCTGGGGCAAGATCTACGGACAGTGGATCTGCGGCGCGACGATTTTTGCATACGATATGATCAAGTTCAAGCCCGCGAAGCTTCTTGAGATGATGTCGAAGTACAAGCTGACGACGTTCTGCGCGCCGCCGACGATGTACCGCTTCATGCTGCAGGAGGATGTGGCGAGCTACGACCTTTCGAGCATACAGAATTTTGCGACGGCGGGCGAGCCTTTGAACGCGGACGTTTACGACCGCTGGCTGGCGCTCACGGGCGGCAAGATCCACACCGGCTTCGGTCAGACCGAGGGCACGGTTCTGTTTGCGGATTTCCCGTGGTTTGAGCCGATTCCCGGCGCGATGGGCAAGCCTTCGCCGATCTACGACATCAAGCTGATGATGGACGGCGCGGAGGTCGAGGTCGGTGCCGAGGGCGAGATCACAATCTGTGACGTTATCAACAACCATCCGATCGGCTTGTTCATCGGATATTACAAGAACAAAGAGCAGACGGACGAGGCGTTCGAGGGCGGAAACTACAACCTCAAGGACGTTGCATGGCGCGACAACAACGGCTACTGCCGCTTCGTCGGCCGTCACGACGACGTCATCAAATGCTCCGGCTACCGCATCGGACCGTTCGAGGTTGAGAGTGCTCTGGTCGCACACCCGGCCGTTGTCGAGTGCGCCATCACCGCAGCGCCCGACCCGATCCGCGGGCAGGTCGTCAAGGCGACCGTCGTGCTCGCAAAGGGCTACACGCCGTCCGATGAGCTTATCAAGGAGCTTCAGAACCACGTGAAGAAGATGACCGCGCCTTACAAGTACCCGCGTATCGTGGAGTTCGTGGACGAGCTTCCGAAGACGCTCGGCGGCAAGATCAAGCGCGCGCAGATCCGCCACGAGGACGAGATGAAGAGCGCGAACCGGCAGGCGTAGGCCGCGGTTGCGCGAAAGAATGATTCGGCAAATGAATGCTCCCGACGATGTGCCGGGAGCATTTTTCGAGAAGATTACGGTATCAGGGGGAAAATTCATGGGATACGCTTACGAATACACCGACACGATCCGGTACAGCAAGGTTGACGGGGAGCTCACGCTCACCATACCGGCATTGGTTGATTATTTTCAGGACGCAGCGATCGAGCAGAGCGAGGAGCTCGGGGTCGGAACCGGCGTGCTCACGCAGCGGTCGCTCGCGTGGTTTTTAGTGTGCTGGGACATCCGCATCAACCGCCTTCCGAAGCTCGGGGAGCGCATCGTTGTGGGGACATTTCCGTACCACTTCCGCGGGATGCTCGGAAACCGTGCCGTCTACATGCGGACGGCGGCCGGCGAGATGCTTGCCATGGCCGACGCGCAGTGGGCGATGATGGACACGGCCAACATGCGGATGACGCGCGTACCGGAGGACATTTTGGCGCATTACACGCTCGGCGAGGGGCCGCTGTTTGAGCGCCACGGGCGCAGGATCGCCGTGCCTGAGGGCGGCTCGACGTTCGCGCCGGTGCCCGTGCAGGAGTACATGCTCGACAACAACGGGCACGTCAACAACGGACAATTCGTGCATCTGGCGATGAGCTACGCCCAAAAGGGCGTGAGAATCGCGGAGCTTCGCGTGGAATACAAAAAGCAGGCGCGCCTCGGGGATGTGATCACGCCGACGGTTGCGAAGGGCGAATGCACGGTCATCGTGCTATCGACGGACGAGCCCGCGTGCATCGTGGAAATCCGGACAGCAGAGTGACGCGAGCGGATGAAAGTGACAGCATTTTTCGAATAACCTCTCCCCGCGGGTCGGGAACGGCCTGCGGGGCTTTTTTTGCTTGCGAAGTGACGCTTCATGCGGTACAATAGCAGAAAGGGATGTTCGCGCGGTTTCATGGGGTTGCCGGCGGATCTTCCGAGGAGGATATTATATGGCTAAGGGTGTAATTCGTTTTTACGACCCGGATGCTGAGAACGGATATCTCAGCAATTGGTACCGCGCGGACTTTACGTACGCGGGGCGGCACTACAGCTCGGTGGAGCAGTACATGATGCTGCAGAAGGCGCTGACCTTCGGCGATACCGAGATTGCGGAGCAGATTGAGGCCGAGGAGGATCTCCAGGAGATCAAGCGTCTCGGCCGCATGGTGGCGCGCTACAACGACTCACTTTGGAAGGCGATTCGCGTGCAGATCCTGCGCCGCGGCATCCGCGCCAAATTCCAGCAAAACCCGAGACTTCTGTGCGACCTGCTCGCGACGGGCAACGCGCTTCTGGCGGAGTGCGCGCCGCGCGACCTCGTATGGGGAATCGGAATCGATATGGAGGACTCGCGAAGCGGCGACCCGAAGGAGTGGAAAGGACGCAACCTTCTGGGGCGCACGTTGATGCGCGTTCGCGAGGACCTTCGGTCCTGGTGCTCGGTTGCGGGTACGTCGGTGTCGGTTTACGAGGACGCCGTGGACCTTCGCGTGCCGCGCCCGGTCAAGCCTTCGCGTCGCAGTGACAGCGCCGCGGCAGAGCGGATCCGCCAGGAGCTTCGGAAGTCGTTCGGCGAGGACGCTGCCGTCGACACAGCGGTTGCGGACGTGATCCGCGCCTCGTCGGAAAATTCACCCGCCGACTCCGGGAAGTCCGCCGACGACACGCAGAGCCGTTCCGAGGAGTCCTCGGTGTGGAACATGCACATCTACGAGGCGGTCATGCTGCCGTATCTCTCGGAGATCGTGTCCACGTGGCTTGAGGAGGTTATGTTCAACCTCCGCCGTAGCCGTTCCTACGAGGATCTCGGCGTTTCGAACTACACGTTTGAGGAGCTGGAGTGGATGATCCGCAACGGACAGAGTGCGGGTCTGCCGACGGCCGGCTTCTTCGAGATGAAGCAGGATATCTTTGATCTCATGCGCTACCAGGGCGGTCTCCGCAATCCGGCAGCGCTTCTGGCACAGGTCGACCGTCCGGAGCCGGAGGAGCCCGAGCTTCTCGACACCGACACCGAGGACCTTGCCGTACATGAGCCGGATGAGCACATCACGGTGGCTTTCCGTCCTCGCGAGGACGGCACGATGGTCACGATGCTTGATCCCGGCACCACCTCCGCGCCGGAGACGTACGTCACGAACCTTCCGAGCGTGGCCGGCGAGCCCGCATCCTATGCCCGCGAGACCGGCGAGGAGGCGAAGACCAGCATCGGCTCGACGCCCGTGGACAGCCGTCCCGCGTCCGAGCTGTGGAACGATCTGCGCAAGTTAGCGGGCGAGGACGAAGACGAGCCCGAGGAAGCGGACGCACCGATCGTCGGCAAGTCGACGGAGGATTTTGCGAAAAATGCACCCGCGCAGCCCGCTGCGCCCGCAGCTGCAGAGGTTGTGGCGGCAGAGGTTGTTGCGGAGCCCGTGGTTGTCGAGCCTGTAGCGGTTGAGCCCGCGAAGGTTGAGAAGGCCGAGAAGCCGGCAGCGGCGGAGAAACCCGCCGAGGCGAAGGCACCTGAGAAGGCGCCCGAGAAGGCGCCCGAGAAGCCCGCAGAGGTGAAGACAGCGGAGAAGCCTGCCGAGGCAAAACCTGCCGAGGCGAAGCCCGCGCCCGAGAAGAAGGAGCAGCCCGCGGCGGCAGCGGCGGTGAAGACGGCGGAGGCGCCGAAGAAACCTGCCGAGGCACCGAAGGCGGAAGCAAAGAAGGAAACCCCGAAGGCAGAGCCCGCGAAGGAAGAACCTAAGGCGGAAGTGAAGAAGGAAGCTCCGAAGGCGGAGGCCAAGAAGGAAGAGCCGAAACCGGAGAAGGCACCGGAGGCGAAGGCCGAACCGAAGAAGGCGGAAGCACCCGTGAAGCCCGCAAAGTCGGCCGCGGAGGCATCGATCTTAAAGCGCATGCCGGCGACGGCGAAGGCGTCGAACGACGTCGAGGAGACAGAGGAGCCGAAGGCGGCGAAGAAGCCTGCCGAGGCACCGAAGGCCGAAACGAAGAAGGAAGCTCCGAAGGCGGAGCCCGTGAAGGAAGCGCCGAAGGCGGAAGCAAAGAAGGAAGCCCCGAAGGAAGAGGCAAAGAAGCCTGCCGAGGAAGCGAAGAAGGAAGCCCCGAAGAAGGCGGAGCCGAAACCGGAGGCAAAGCCGGTCGAGGCACCGAAGGCCGAGGCGAAGAAGACGTATCGCGACGAGGTGAGAAGCGAGATCGTCATCAAGCACGGAAACATCGTGGCGCTCGCGTGCGACGCGATCGTCAATGCGACGACCAACACGCTTCTGGGCGGACCGGGAACGGACAATACGATCCTGCGTGCCGGCGGACCGGAGCTGCTGCGTGAGTGCGCGGCACTGAAGGGCTGCGATGTCGGAAGAGCGAAGATTTCCCGCGGATACCGCCTGAAGGCAGGGTATGTCATCCACACCGTCGGACCGAAGTACTCCGGCGATGATTCGGACCCGGTATACCTCACGATGTGCTACGAGAACTGTCTGAACCTGGCGATGAAATATGACCTGCACACGATCGCGTTCCCGCCGATCTCGACCGGATATTTCGGATATCCGCTGCGCGAGGCGACGATGATCGCGGGCCGGACCGTGCAGGGCTGGATGCGCAGACATCCGGAGTACGGAATCAAGGTGTATTTTGTGAGCGCTGACGAGCGGACATTTGCCATGTACCGTGAGATCTTAAGCGCCGGCAAATAAAGGCCCGCAAAGGCCGCAAGGAAAGGAAAACAAAGGAATGAAGATCGGATTTTTGGGAATGGGCAACATGGCGCTGGCAATCGCCGAAGGCTGGGTGAAGAAGGGCCTGGTCGAGGGCAGGGATATGTGTGCGTATGCACCGAATCAGGAGAAGCTGGCGAAAAATGCAGCCCGTGTCGGATTTATCCCGATGGCAAGCGCAAAGGCGGTTGCCGATGCGTCGGATGCGGTTGTGATCGCGTGCAAGCCGTACCAGATCGAGAAGGTTTTGAAGGATCTCGGAGGCGCGCTCGCGGGCAAGCAGCTGTGGTCCATTGCGGCCGGCTGGACGCTTGAGAAGTTCTACGAGACCTGGCAGAAGGTCGGGGTATCGATGACTCCCGGAGATGCGAATTTCGTTCGTGTGCAGTGCCTGATGCCCAACACGCCGGCGATGGTCGGTGAGGGTGTGTTCCTCTTCGAGGACCGGAATTCCCTGTGGGACGAGGAGCTTGCGGAGATGAAGAAGCTGTTCGAGGGCCTCGGTATTGTCGAAGTGTTGCCTTCGGAGCTGATGGGAATCGGAGGCGTGATCAGCGGATGCGGACCTGCATTTGTCGACATGTTCATGGAGGCGTATGCGGACGCGGCCGTCAAGTACGGCATCTCGCGGCCCACGGCGTACCGCCTGGTGGCACAGACCGTGCTCGGCAGCGCCAAACTGATGCAGGTGACCGGCGATCATCCGGGCGTTTTGAAGGACGCGGTGTGCTCGCCGAACGGAACGACGATCTGCGGCGTTGCGGCACTTGAGAAGGCGGGCCTGCGCTCCGCGTGCATCGAGTCGATCGACGCGATCATGGCCAAAAAGAAGAACGGCTGACACACGGGGAAACAACGACCCGGACAGGAGCAATCCATGAAAGAAATCGATGTGTTCGAATGTTACTATGAGGCGTCCTGCGTGGCAAACGGCAGGCCGCGTCATGCTGCAAGCGTCAAATTGACGGCGACGTCGGACGCCGGCATGATCACGTACACGTACTCGGTCAATTTCTTCCCGCACGATGACGAGGAGGATTTTGCGATCAGCTACGATGCGTATGTGAGCAAAGTCGTCTTCGAGGGCAAGGGGCGCCGCTCGAAGAAAAAGGAGGTCGTCTGGCTGGACGGCCTGGAGGTGGCATGCAACGGGCTGGCGGACCGGCTCGGGGGCACCATCGACTGGGAGAAGCCGCTTATTACGCCGCGGAGGGGGTAAACCCGGCGTGTAAGATAAAAACCGAATAACAAAAGGGGGATTTACAACAATGGAAAAAAAGAATTTGTCGCTCGCGGAGTACCGCGAAACAGGGGAGATTCTCGACCGGATGCGGAAATACCTGATCGTACTTTTTATCGCGGACCTCGTAGTTTTCTTCCTGCTGACGCTCTCGGCAATGATCCTGAACATGGATGTTGAAAATGAGTTCGTTAACGGACTCACCGATTTTTTGATGAAGCACTCGCTGATCTTGACGCTGATCACGTTCGCGCCGAGCCTGGCAACGCTTCTGTATTGTGTCGCAATGCTTCGGCTGTACATCTTTGACATGGGTCTGCTGATCGCCGGAACCGTAGCATTTTTCACCGCGGTTTATCAAAAGACGGTACCGGCGCTCACGACCAATACTATGAGCAACGGATTGGCATCGATCATCGGCGGCGGTGCGCTTGTGCTCGTGATGGGGATTGTTTTCCGAAAGCTGTATTGTGACGCTATGTGCAAGGCAACGAGCGGAATGGACGCCGAAATCGGCGAAAACTGGCGGCGCCTGTGGAAACTGTCCCTGATCGTCAACATTGTCGGCATTGTTCTGCTTGTCGTGCTGAATTTCTTTGCGGAGGATGTGATCGAGAAGCTCAATAATTTGGCGTACAACTGGTACGGCTTTGACGATTCGGGGCTCAGCTATTCGGATCTGCTTGCCCGTCTTTCGCTTGTTTCCATGCTGATTGCGAATATCGCGGTTCTGGCGGACCTGATCCTGATGGCATTTGAGATGAAGTGCCTGAAGAAAACCCGTGCCGGCGTGCTCGAGAAGTGCTCCGACCTGGAGATCGAAATGTCGCCGGTTGACGCGGCGGACAGCTACGACGCAAATCTGTAAAAAATGCTTGACAACGGCAGGTGACTGTGATATCATCGGTTTGCTGTCGGGAAGAAGCCGCGTGCGGCACTTGCCTGACGACCGAAGAAGAGTATCCGCTCTCGCCTCCAGCAATCGAGCAAAGAGGTCAACATAGGAATCGCACCGTACATTTGATTTGCACGGTTTTTCCGGGAGTGGGTACATGTTATCCACTCCCTTGTTTTTCGAGGGAGACACACAAGGAGGTGTGAGCTATTAGCGAATATTTGATCAATGAGCAGATCCGCGCGAAGGAAGTACGCGCACTTGGTGAAAACGGAGAGACACTCGGAATCATGCCGCTTGCGGAGGCCCTGAAGATCGCACACGATGCGAATCTCGACCTGGTTCTGATAGCTCCTACCGCCAAACCGCCGGTTTGTAAGACGGTGGATTACAGCAAGTTCCGCTACGAAGCAATGCGGAAAGCGAAGGAGAATCGTAAGAAGCAGAAGACGACCGAGCTTAAGGAAGTTCAGCTTTCTGCGACGATTGCCGAGAACGACATGAACACCAAGGCGGAAAATGCCCGCAAATTTCTCGCTAAGGGTAACAAAGTCAAGGTTGCACTGCGGTTCCGCGGTCGCGAGATGGCGCATCAGCAGACCGGTATGGACATCGTGATGTCTTTCTGCGAGAAGCTCGCAGACGTCGCGGTGATCGACAAGCCTGCCAAGATGGAGGGCCGCAATCTTATCGTAATCTTGTCGGAGAAAAAAGCAAAATAAAATTCAGGAGGATATGAAACCATGCCGAAGATGAAAACCAGCAGCTCCGCTGCAAAACGTTTTACCAAGACGGGTACGGGCAAGCTTAAGAGAATGAAAGCCGGGAAGCAGCACATCCTGACCAAGAAGACGACGAAGCTGAAGAGAAACCTTCGTAAGGCGACGATCACGAATCACGCAAGCGAAGGCAACATGAAGAAGATCTTACCCTATCTGTAAACCTGTCGAAGGAGGACGAATAAAATGGCTAGAATTAAGGGCGGCTTGAACGCCAAGAAGAAACATAACAGAATTTTGAAACTTGCGAAGGGTTACAGAGGAGCAAGATCCAAGCAGTACCGCATCGCAAAGCAGTCCGTAATGCGTGCACTTACGTCCGCATTTGCCGGCCGCAAGGAGAGAAAGAGACAGATGCGTCAGCTCTGGATCGCTCGTATCAGCGCTGGCTGCAAGCTCAACGGCCTTTCCTACAGCAAGTTTATGTACGGTTTGAAGCTTGCGGACATCACGATCAACCGCAAGATGCTTTCCGAGATGGCAATCAACGATGCAGCAGGCTTCGCATCGCTGTGCGACACCGCAAAGGCAAAGCTCGCGTAATCCACGCGATATACTCGTGAACCCGGTTGCCGATTGCAAAACTCACGTGGAGCAGTTGCAGAAACCGGAATCAAGCGAAAACCAGGCGCTCGCCATCACGGCGAGCGCTTTTTTATGTTCTCACAGTATTGCCGAAAATGGTATTCGCATCCCCCCCTTTTTTCGTCACCGTTCCTTCCGTTCCCATAACACCGGCGGAAGAGTCGGTCAAGCCCCCTTGCGAAGCATGCGAGAGAGTTCTTGGCGGGGGCGAGGGCGATTAGGCCGCTGCGAGAACGTGTCTGAGCGAAGCGAGTCTCGCAGCAGCGGCCTGACTATGAGACCGAAGCGGCCGCCCTAGAACTTACCTAGCGATTCGCAAGCGGGCTTGATCGAGCCTCTTCCGCCGAACTTTGGGGGCGGAAAAAACCGTGACAAACCGGGAGGGTTGTGGTACAATGATTCTGTGTATCGTGGGGAAGTCCAGTTGCGGAGGAAATTAGCCGTGGCGCAGAGAAAAAAGAAACGAAAATCCAAAAAACAAAGCGGCGGATTCGCCCTGTTTTTGCTGAAGGCGATCGTGTTCGCGGCGGCGGTTGCGGCTGTGTTCTGGCTTGTGACGAAAGGCCTTGACAAGTGGGACGCGTCGCGGAAGAATGCGACGGTGACACCGTCGGCCGGAGCAGCGACGCCGGGCACGACGAAGTCGCCGGACAAGGACCCGACGGGCGAGCCCGGAAAGACGGGAGACAAGACACCGACGCCGGCAGGCGATAAGAAGACGCCGACACCGGTACCGACGGAGACGCCTACCGAAACGCCGACGCCGACGGAGGCTCCGAAGGAGCTCTCAAATCAGCAGGCGGTGGAGAAGTTAAAGACGCTGTCGGCCGCGAAGCTGAAGCTGTCGGGAAGCCTGTCGTCGTACACGTACGAGACGGACGACTGGACTTCGGTGATCGAGGGCAGAGAGTGCATTTGCGTGAATGTGATCAACGCGGAGGGACTCCGCGAGGGTGTATACTATGTCGCCGTGGACGGAAGCGTGATCTTCCGCGAGGCGGAGGACAATGTGTTTGAAAAGATCGCGCCGTAGCGAAACGGCGCACCGATGATGCGGGGTTAGGAGGAGACGTGAAGGAGAAGATTGCCGGGATTGCCCGGGGCGTAATTGAATACGAACTGCCGCGAATCCGTCTCAGCAAGGACCGCATCGAAGCCTCGGTGGAGGTCGGAAAGAGAACGGTCGGGCGCGTGATTATCTCCAACGATGCAGACAAGTCCATGAAGGGCCTTGTGTGCTCGGACAACCGCGTCCTCGAGCCGGTGACGACGCAGTTTGTCGGCGTCTCGAATACCGTCGAATACATCGTGCACGCGGAGTTTACGGAGTCGTGCAAAACGATCGAGGGAACGCTTACGTTCATCACGGACTGCGGCGAGGTGGAGCTTCCGTACCGCGTCGAGGTGATTCCGCCGACGCTTGCGGCGGGCACGACCGCGATCGCGTCGCTCGAGCAGTTTGCCGCCTATGCCAAGGAGGAGCGCAAGGGAGCGCTCAAGCTTTACACCGATGCGGCATTCCGCCCGTTCCTCGCGTTCCATGAGCCCGAGAGTCTGTTTTTGTATGATTTCTTAAGGGCCGGCGTTTCCGAAGAGCGCGCGATGGAGGAATTCCTCGTTGCGACCGGTCGGAAAATGCCCGTCTCCGTGACGGCAGCGGCCGCGCGGATTGAGTATAATGAGGTGCGCGACAGCGCATTTTCCGATCGATTGACGCTGCGGATGGACAACCCGGGCTATGTGAACCTGCAGGTGTCCTCGTCCGCGGAATTTTTGCTGGTGGAGCACGGGGTCGTGACGGCGGAGCAGTTCGTCGGCGGGACCTACGACATCCGCTATGTTGTGATCCCCGAGAAGATGTCGCGCGGCAACAACTATGCGACGCTGACGGTCGAGGCGCAGAACCAGACGATCACCATCCCCGTCTTCTGCCGCAAGGTGCGGGAGAGAACGGCGGACCAGCTGCGCCGCTCTTCGGCAGCACATCTGGCGGTGGACCTGATGAACAACGTGCTCGCGTACCGGATGAATCAGATTCCGGTCGGCCGCTACGTCTCCGAAGCGGAAAATCTCCTCTCGAGACTGCAGGAGACGACGGGCGAGCTGACGATCGAGGCGAAGCTGTACCGGATCCATCTGGACCGCTTAAGCGGCAGGGAGAGCCCGGCCAATGCAAAGCTTCGCGAGATTACCGAGTCGGAGATCGAGGCGGCGTCCTCGGATGCGAAGGCCGCGTACGTCTACCTTCGCGCGGAGCGCTCGCGCACGGACCGCGTGCCGGCGCTGGAGAAGCTCTACGGCATCTGCAACGACACGTCGAAGAAGGTGCTTCCGGCGCTTCTGCTGATGCAGCTCGACGACCGGTACGGCCGCAACGGAAAGCTTCGTCTGGACGAGCTTCGCGGCATCTATGACAATGACAATCCTTCCCCGCTTCTCTTCCTCGAGGCGGCGCGCACCCTGAACGAGGAGCCGCAGCTTCTGCACGAGATCGGGGAGTTTGAGCTGCAGACGGTGGCATTTGCCGTACGGCATCAGTTTATCCGCAAGGAGGTCGCTCAGCAGTTCTCCGCGCTCGCCGAGGGCGTCAAGGAGTACCGGCCGATCTACTTCACGGTGCTGAGCGGACTCTACGAGCGGTTTCAGCTCCGCGAGACGCTTGCGGCCATCTGTGCGCTTTTGATCCGCGGCCATTGCCGCGACCCGAAGTACGCGATCTGGTTTGAGCGCGGCGTCGAGGCTGAGGTTCGTGTGGCCGAGCTGTACGAGTATTACATCTACACCGGTACGTCCGATGTGGAGGCGACGCTCGACGACAATGTGTTCACGTATTTTACGTACAACAGCAAACTGAATGACCGCAGACTCTCGTTCCTCTACGCCAACATCGTGCGGCACAAGGAGAGCAAGCCGGCGATCTACGAGAGCTTCCTAACGAAGATCCGCGAGTACACGATGGACCGCCTCAAGGAAAACCGCAACGACGATTTCCTGGCGATTCTGTACGAGGATTGCCTGGCGTCGCCGGACTACCGCGACGAGGTTTTGAAGCGACTTGAGAAGATTGCGTTCCGCGTGGAAATCGAGTGCACGGCGCCGAACATCCACTACGTGTGCATCGCGCATCCGGAGCTTCCGGAGGAGACGGTCATCGCGCTCACGAACGGCCATGCGCAGGCGGACATCTACTCCGACGGCGCGGTCATCGCGTTCATGGATGCGAACCGAAACCGCTTCCTGCGCGGCATTCCTTACAAGAAGCGCCGTCTGATGCACTGCGACCAGCTCTACCAGGAGGCGTTCGACCGCTTCCCGTTGGACAACAGCCGGATTCTGCTGCACCTCGCCGCGAAGGCACAGGAGGAGCAGCGCTTCGACGCGACGTCCGTGGAGCTTCGCAAGAAGGCCTGCCGGGCGCTGGAGCTTCGCGATGAGTTCCGCGAGGAGATGCTTCGGACACTCGTTTTGTACTACTATGACAACTTCCGCGACGAGCAGCTTGAGGAGTTGCTCGGACGGCTGAATTTTGCGGCGATTCCCTCGCCGCAGCGCGGGCGGATGATCGGTCTTCTGATCCTCCGCGGGCAGACGGCGCAGGTGATGCAGCTTCTGGAGCGCTACGGCTTCGAGGACGTCGACCTGCGGCTTTTAGAGCGCTTCGTGCAGGAGCTTCCGAAGGAGCAGACCGAGGAGGCGACGCCGATCCTTAACGACATCATGCTCGAGCTGTTCCGCCGCGGCAGAAGAAACGACCGCGTGCTGGACTACCTCGTGGCGCACCTGCAGGCGCGTACGCAGATCCTCTACCACGTATGGCAGGAGGTGGATGCCGCGGGCCGCAAGTCGGACAGCCTGACGGAGCGTCTGCTGGCGCAGATCCTCTTCACGGAGTCCTACCTTCCGTACGGCGACGCGCTCGTGCGCGCGTATGACAAGCCGACGAACGACCGGACGCTTCTTCGCGCGTACATTACGTACATGGCGTACAAGTACTTAACCGCCGACATCGAGATGGGCGAGACGACCGTCGCGATCATCCGCCGGAACGCCTACCGCGAGGAAAATGATGTTACCGTGCTGGCCCTTTTGAAGCAGTACGCGACGCAGGAGGAGCTCTCGAAGGAGGAGCAGGATTTTGCGGAGTACTGGCTGCTTCGGATGGAGGCGAAGGGCAAGGTGCTGCCGGCATTCCTCAACTTCTCGAAGTATTTTACGCTTCCGGAGAGTCTGGAGGACAAATTCTTAATCGAATACCGGACGAACCCGAAGCATCATGTGACGCTCGACTACTCGTACCGCGGCAGCGGCAAGCGCGTGCGGAAGGAATTCCCGATGCGCGACATCTGCTACGGAATCTTTGTGCGGGAGCTTGTGCTCTTTGACGGCGAGGTCGTGGACTACGTGATCAGCGACGAGTCGGACCGCGAGGGCGACGACACGGTGATCAGCGAGCGCGCGGAGCTGCACGGCGGCGACAAGCGCATCGGCAATCCGGGCAGCCGCTTCGCGCAGATCAACGACATTATCAAGGCGCAGCAGGACCGCAACGCCGACCGGGCGATGGAACTGCTCAACCGCTATATCAAGAATGAATTTGCCATCTCGCAGCTGTTCCACACGGCCGAGGAGGCGCATCCGGAGAGCGAGGGCTGACGCCCGCGCGCCCGGCAACGGGGGATCGGGTCGATGACGGCCCGGAGAAGAAAGGAGAGAAACGATGGACTATCAAAACAACGGAAACGGTTCTCATTTCGGCAATGAGAACGACCAGACACCGCAGCAGTACGAGCAGACCGCGGCCAATGCGGCAGCGGCAACCTCGTTTATGCAGCATTCGGGCATCGGTGCGCTCAGCAACCAGATCGCGGAGAATTTTGAGCCCGCGACAGCGGAAAATGCAATCACCGATCAGCGCTACAACATCACGATCGGCGTGATGCTTCTCTACGGCTTTTTGGTCAACGCCATAATGTGCTTCGTCTTTGAGGACGGTATCATCGGGTTTGTCAGCGATATTCACCCGCTCCTCTTCTTCATCGGGTATATGGTGGCGGTTCTCGTCGGAACGCTCATCTGCGCGTACTCGAAGAGCGCCGTCGGATGCTTCGTCGGCTACAACCTGATCGTGCTGCCGATGGGCCTGATGATCACCCCGCTGATCAATCTGTATCAGGTCGGAACCGTGCGCTATGCGTTCACCGTGTTGTGTGTCATGACGATGGTGATGATCGGTCTTGCGGTTGCGTTCCAGGACTTCTTCCTCTCGATCGGAAGAATGCTCATGGCATGCTTCCTGATCGCGTTCGTCGGCATGCTTGTTCTGTTCGCATTCAACGTCGATCTCGGACCGTTCGACTACATCTTTGTGGGCATTTTCAGCCTGTTCATCGGCTATGACTGGGCGGTTGCGCAGCGCGTGCCGAAGACGACGCAAAATGCCATCCGGAGCGCTTCCATGCTCTATGTGGACATGATCAACCTGCTCATTCGCCTTCTTCGCATCCTTGCCAAGAACCGCGACTGACATTGAGAGGATAACGAAAACGTATGGACCCCAGAGGAATTATCATCGGCTACGATCTCGGCGTCGAGATGACGCAGATCGCGGTCGGGAGGCTCTCGGAAGAGCCGGACAGCATCAGCATTACGAGCAGTGGGAACACCGTGATTCCCACGGTTCTTTGCGTGCGCAGCGATTCCAAGGACTGGCTGTTCGGGGAGGAGGCGGTGCGCTTTAACAACCGCGGCACGGGACACTTTGTCGGGGACCTGCTGAACAAAGGGATCCGCGGCGAGGGAGAGATCATCTACGAGATCGAGTACTCGGCGCAGGAGCTTTTGGCGCGGTTTGTGAGGAAGACATTTTCCGCGGTGCGCCAGAAATATGTCAATGAGTCCATCGAGAAGGTTGTGGTCACGATGCGAACGCTCTACCCGCAGGTGACCGAGGCGGTGCTTCAGGCCATCGAGGAGACGGGCATCCGCCGCGACCGCATCGAGTTCCAGCCGTATGTCATGAGTTTCATGTACTATGCGGTGTGCCAGCGCAAGGAGTACTGGGTCAACGACGTGAGCCTGTTCGACTACAACGAGAACGGCCTGTTCTACTACCAGATGTCCACGAGCCGCAAGGGCTCGCCGACGACCGTGACAACGTACACGGCGGACTTAAGCGACCTCATGGATGCGACGATGCTCGAGAACATGCAGGAGAGCCGCATGCAGTACAGCTTCCGGCTCGTGCGCGACAAGGTCATCCAGCGGCAGATCATCTCGACCATCTACGTGACCGGCAAGGGCTTCGACGGCACCTGGCCGGACGAGATCTTAAAGTCCATGACGGCCGGCCGCCACGTCTTCAAGGGGTCGAACCTCTACGCGAAGGGCGCGGCCTACTGCGGCATGTACCGCGAGGACGAGCGGTTTACGGACTTTCTGTTCCTTGCGGATGACATGGTTCGCTCGACGATCTCGATCCGCATGTTCAAGGACAACCGCGTGGCGGACTATCCGCTGATCCGCGCGGGCGAGCGGTGGAAGACCGCGAAGGCGACGACCGTAGGAATTCTGGACGATACGGACGAAGTGTATTTTACGATTTTTAACGCGGTGCGCAAGGAGACGAAGTACTCCATCATGAACTTAAAGAACCTGCACCGCCGCGAGAATAAGACGACGCGAGTCGCCGTGAAAGTGACCTTCTTAGATCGCGACACGGCGGTTTGCACGGTGACGGACCTCGGGTTCGGCCAATTCTTCCCGAGCAGTTACCGCGTGTGGGAGAAGATCATTACCCTGTAAGGGTTGGGAGCAAAGACTATGGGACGATTGATCTATTGCATCGGCGACAAAGCGAAGATCCCGTTTTACTTTCAATCGACCGGCGTTTGTGTGTACACGATGGAGGAGCTGTGCTATTACCTCTACCACAATGTCGCGACGATGGAGGAGGATCTTTCGGAGAGCCAGTTGGTGCCCTGGATCCGGATGGAGTTGAACATGCCGGAGCGGGCGGACTTCCTGGCCACGCTTATGGAGCGCAAATCCGGAATCAAGGATATCGTGGTCTCGATCTTCTGCAGCACGGACTACTACAGCCAGGAGGAGATCAACCACCTGATCGGCAAGATCGACGAGTATTTTGAGCTGCTGCCGATCGAACGGAAGAAGCGCCACGCCGCGACGATCCTTCGCTACGGCAAATGCCACGAGGCGCTGTTGGAGTACCAGACCATCCTGGACGACCGCGATTTCTCGCTTTTGACGGACGAGGAGCAGGGCGCCGCGTACCACAACATTGCGGTGCTGATGGCGCAGAACGGACAGTTCCGGAGTGCGGCGAAGAATTTTCAGACGGCATATCAAAAGAGCGGCGACCGCGAGAGTTTGTGCCAGTATCTCTATGCCCTGAAGCTCGGCGGCATGGAGGAGGAATTCAACCGGGAACTGACGGTGTACTCGGCCGACACGGACGTCATCCGGCGCATCGAAAATCAATTCTATTTCGTGGAGGAGAACCGCGAGTATTCGGCGGATTACATAAACTATCTTCATCTGATGGAGCTCAAGGACCGCGGCAGCGAGGGCGAGGAGGAATTCTGGTGGTTCTTCGACGAGACCGTGAGCCGCCTGAAGAACAGTTATCGCGACCGGTAGAAGGCGCATATTGGGAAAATGTTTCTGCGGCAAATGGGGGCCGCGGTGATTTTGGAGGAATGTTACGTTGACGTATCACAAGGAACTTCGGAAATACGGGGGAGACATCCTGGATTCTCCGGGAATGCAGTATGAAAAACAACTGGTGCAGCACGGCGATGTCAGTGTGTACGACCACTCGGTCTTTGTGGCGGAGCGGTGCGTTGCCTTTGCCAGACGCTGGCCGCGCAGCGTAAACATGCGAAGGCTGGTCCGCGGTGCGCTGCTGCACGATTATTTTCTGTACGACTGGCACGAGGATGACGACAGCCATCGGCTTCACGGCTTCACCCATGCGGGGCGCGCGCTTCGCAACGCGAAGCGGGATTTTGAGATCTCCGCGGTGGAGGAGGACATGATCGGCTGCCACATGTTTCCTCTGAATCTGCGCGTTCCGAGAACGCGCGAGGGACGCATTCTGTGCTTCGTCGACAAGGTTTGTGCGACTTACGAAACAGTTCGGGGGTTTGCGGTCGCAGCGAGAAGGAGAGTGCTCGGTCGTGGAACTCGTTGAAACCAGTTTTTTGATGTTTTGGGTGTTCAGCTTTCTCGGCTGGGTCTGGGAGAGCGTGTGTTACTCCCTGGTCGATAAGCACCGCGTCGTCAACCGCGGATTCATGTACGGCCCGTACATTCCGATCTACGGCACCGGCGCTTTGATCGACCTTCTGATTCTCGGAAATATCACCGATATGGTGCAGCTCTTCTTCATCAGCGCGACGCTGTGCACGATGGTCGAGTACGTGACGTCGTACGCCATGGAGAAGATGTTCAACGCCCGCTGGTGGGATTATTACGATATGCTCTGGCACTTAAACGGCCGCATCTGCGTCGAGGGCTTCCTCGCGTTCGGCGGACTGTCGGTTGTGCTTGTGCAGTGGGTCAACCCCGCCACGAGTTACCTGATCGGGTTGCTCTCGCCGATGGCGCTTCACATCGTTTCGTGGACGTTATTCGCAGCCTTTGTCGCGGACTTCGTCATGAGCGTGAAGCAGGCGGTCGACTTCGAACAGAAGGTCCGCAAGATCGCCGAGATGTTCGTCTCCGTCAAGGAGCGCATGGCAGCGGTGTACGAC
>JAFZWG010000021.1 GCA_017617395.1 Lachnospiraceae bacterium | reverse complement strand
TCCACCCTTCTCTACCTTCTGGGCGGTCTGGACCGTCCGACCTCGGGAAGCGTGAGCATCGAGGGCAGGGACTTAAAGACCCTGAAGGAGAAGGAGCTGTGCGACATGCGCAGCGACAAGATCGGCTTTGTATTCCAGTTCTACAACCTGGTTCCGAACCTTAACGTCGAGGATAACATCGCGCTTCCTTTGATGATCGCGGGCCGCAAGCGCTCCTCGTACAAGGCAAAGATCGACGAGGTGTTGGACATCATCGGTATGAAGGACAAGAGAAAGCTCACGCCCCGCGAGCTCTCCGGCGGTCAGCAGCAGAGAGTGGCGATCGCAAGAGCCCTGGTGTTCGACCCGGAGATCCTCTTCCTCGATGAGCCCATCGGTAACCTCGACTCGAAGACCGGCATGAAGATCATGGAGCTCTTCCGCGACATCAACCGCCGCTACGGCAAGACGATCGTGCAGGTTACGCACTCCGAGGAGGCGGCCCGCTACGGCACGAAGCTCGTGCGCGTTCTGGACGGTCAGCTCGAGTCCGTGGAGGAGCTCGATGAGAACGGCAACACCGTGAGCAGCGTTGTGGGTTACGCTCCGGACGGCTTCGGCCAGCCTGCCCGCGGCAGCAGAAGAGCCGGTTGAGACGAAGGTCCGGCAGCAAATGCCGAACTCCCGAACATGACGTTTTCCATCGGTTGCGAGGGGAGGCACTCCGGTGTGGGGGAGCCCTGAGAAGCAGAAAGCAAGCCGGACTACATGCGTAGAATGGCAGACCATAAGCAACCTTTATATCCTGACTTACCCGGCGCGGGCATGAGAATGTTTCGCGTCGGGCTTTTTTGTCTTATCAACTTGTGTTTTCTGTGATACAATAGCCCAAAGGCCCTCCGCTTTTGCGGGGGCGCGGGGTGAAAAATGATGCTACGGGGAGGTATCTTTCATGGATACGATTTTGATCGTGGATGACGATGTTGCCATCAGCAAGCTTTTGGAGGAGACGCTGACGGGGGAAGGATTTGCCGTGCGAAAGGCATACTCGGGGACGGAGGCTTTGATGGCGGTGGCCGCGGGCCGGCCGGACCTGATTCTTCTGGACCGCATGCTGCCGGGGCTTTCCGGGGAGGAAGTGCTGCCGAGCTTTGCGGGAATTCCGGTGATCATCGTGAGTGCGCGGGCCGATACCATGGAGAAGGTGGATCTTTTGATCGGCGGCGCGGCGGACTACATCACGAAGCCTTTTCGCGTCGAGGAGCTTGTGGCGCGGGTGCGGGTTGCTCTCCGCGACCGGAGGCGCCCTCAGGAGGAGACGAGAATCTCCTGCGACGGCATCGTTCTCGACTGCGATCTGCACACGGCGGCGTACGGCGGCAAAACCGCTAAGCTCACCCGCACGGAGTGTGCGATCGCGAAGATCTTACTGACCAACAAGGACCGCGTGGTGGCGAAGCTGTCGCTTCTTGAGCTGATCGCGCGGGATACGCCGGACTGCACCGAGGACTCCCTCAAGGTGCACGTCCACAACCTGCGAAAGAAGCTGCGGGACATCTGCGGCCGCGACTGCATTGCTGCAGTCTGGGGGATCGGCTTCCGGTTTGTGCCGGCAGAAAGCTAAACGACGGAAAATAAGCATTTTACGAATGTGTGCGCGAATCTTTACGGAATCTTAACGGTTATCTTAATCGGTTTCTTAACAGCGCTGTGCTATTCTGAGGCCGAAAGGGGGGATGCGAAATGGCAGAGTATGCAGTGAAAACAAAAGATCTCACAAAGCGGTTCGGGCGCATCGTCGCGCTTGACAAAATCAATCTGCATCTGACCAGAGGCATGATTTACGGGCTTGTCGGCAAAAACGGTGCAGGCAAGTCGACATTGGTTCGCGTGCTTGCGGGGCTTGCGAAGCCCACAAGCGGGGGGTATGAAATCTTCGGCAGGGAGAATTCGCAAAAAGGCTTTGTATCGGAGCAGCGGCGCATCGGTGTTGCAGCGGCAGGGGGATTCCTCGTGCCGGGAGAGACGCTTGCGGCCAACTTAAAAAGGCAGTGCCGTCTCCTCGGAATCCCGGGGAAGGACCGGCCGGCCGAGGTGATGGAGCTCACCGGACTTACGGAGTTTGCCCGCACGAAGGCAGCGAAGCTTCCGGAGGAAAAGCCGGTGATCGCGGCGATCGCCATGGCTCTGTGCGGCAATCCGGATCTGCTTCTGGCGGACGGTGTCCTGGAGGGCCTCGGCGCACAGCAGAGGGCGTCGGTGGCGGCACTTTTGGAGTTCCTCAACCGGGAGCGGGAGATCACGATCCTTATGACTGCCACGGACCCGGAGACTCTCTTCGGGCTGGCTCACCGGTACGGAATTCTCACCCACGGCGATCTCGTGAGGGAGCTTTCGTCGGAGGAGATGAAGGCAGCGCAGGAGACGGCTCTGCGCGTGAAGGTCTCCGACGTCAACGCGCTTGCCCGGGTCCTGGTGGCAAAAGACATCAAGCACCGCGTTCTGGACGCCGACACGGCGGACATCTACGGCAAGCCGCAGATCACGGAGCTTGTTATGGCCCTTGCGAAGGAAGGGTGCGATGTGCTGGAGCTTGAGGAGCGCACCGAGCGTGCGGAAAATCTGCTGGACGCACTTGGGGGAGGTAAGGTATGACTCGATTATTGCGAAATGATTTTACAAGATTCTGGTGCAGCCTGCGGCCGGTGATCGCGGCAGCGGCGGCAATCTGTGCGGGCATGCTCACGTTACCGCTCTGCCCGGGGTACCAGGCAGTGATGGCGTACGCGCAGTCCTATCTTTTTCTGATTCCCGTGGCCGGGATCATGACCGTTGTCTTCGTGACGCAGGAGCAGAACTACGGCATCCTGCGGAACAAGGTGGCAGCGGGCTTCTCGCGGACGGCGATCGCCGCCTCTTGGTCTTTGGTGCTCACGTCTCTTTGCATTTTCCTGCTGGTCGTCTACAATCTGACCGTGTACTTTGCGCAGCATGCGAGAGAGTATGCGGTGGAGGAGGTCATGAGCAGCGGCACGCTTTTTACGAACAGCGCAATGACGTTTGTTCTGATGCTTGCATTTGTCTGGCTGTCCATGGCGATCAGCGTCCTAAGCAGCGGATATGAGAATATCATCACCATCCTGCTCGTCTTCTTTGCGGCGGCGGAAGCGGGCGTTCTGACGGCAAATGCAGCCGCGGAGAGCGACGGTCTTCGCCGGTTTGTCTCACTGATCCCGACGACCCATCTGGGGGACGATGTAACCCGGATTCCGGTGACGGCTTCCGCGACGCTGATCGGCGGCATTCTTGCAGGAATCGTCTTCGCGGCGGTTTCGGTAGTGTTGCTGCATCGGAAGAATCTTGCGTAACCCGGGCGACACGGCACGGGACGCGGGAATTCGGAAAATGCAGCTTGTCAGAGGACATCGGTCTTCTGTTTGAGGGGGAATACTATGAAGAAACCATTAGGAATAAAACAATGGGTTCTGTACTGTGTGGCAGCGCCGGTTGCGCTGTGGCTGGGGATTACATTTGTCGTGAATCGGTACTTTGTGTACGACATCGACAAGACATTTCCGAGCCCCGCGTTTCACTCGGTGGTGCTCTCGTACCTGGACCTGAATCATGACGGAAAACTCAGCTGGTCGGAAGCCGGGAACGTCCGCGAACTTCACCTTGACAACATGGACGACCTGGGTGACCTTCGCGGGATCGAGGTGTTCCGCAATCTGGAGGAACTGGACTGCCGGTACGGCTATATCTCGGAATTAAACCTGAGCGGGAATCGGAAACTCACAAGGCTGAACTGCTCGGACAATGTGCTTTACGAGCTGGATCTCCGGGCTAACCCGGGACTTCTGCAGCTGAATTGCAACAACAATTTTCTGGGAACATTGTTATTAAGCAGGAAGAGCAAGCTGGAATCCCTGCAAATCTCGAACAACATATTGTCTTCACTTCCGCTTCAGATCGAGACGCTTAAGTATCTGGAATGCAACAGTAACGCGCTCACGGAGCTGGATCTTTCCGGGATGCCGGAGCTCCTGGGGCTTGAATGCAACAAAAATCACCTGAAGTCGCTGGATCTTCGCGGTCTTAAGCACATGAATTCGCTTTATTGCGACGATAACGATCTTGAGGAATTGCTGCTTTGGTCCGCTGAGGATTGCGATGATGAGAAATACGAATACATCTCCTGCATGAACAACAGGATCCGGGAACTGGATCTGAGCGGGCTTCGAAATCTCCAGGTACTTTACTGCGCGAACAACCGCATCCGGCAGCTGGATGTAAGCCGGTTTCCGGAACTGGAGACACTGCATTTTTCTAATAACCATGTCTCACAGCTGGATGTAAGCGGCAATCCGAAGTTGCAGATACTTGCATGCGACAACAATCCGTTTCCGAAAGATTTTGAGCTTGACCTAAGCAATAACCCGGAACTGACCCATCTGGGAGTCCGGGGCATCGGGCTTACAACTTTGGATGTCACACATTGCCCGAAGTTGCATGCACTGTATTGTTCGGAAAATCCTCTTGAGAAACTCGATTTGTCCGGCAATCCGAAGCTTGGTTCACTGGAGTGCAACGGCAATCAGCTGAGTGAACTGGTTCTCGGGGAGAAAAACCAGCTTACGTATCTGAAGTGCCGAGGCAACCAAATCCGGAACCTGGATCTGAGCAAGTGTCTAGCGATTCAGGAGGTGGATTGCTCGCAGAACAATATGGTTGAGCTTTTGCTCGGGGATTCGCCGATTCTCTATTCCCTGAACTGTACGGAGAATCTGTACACGGAGCTGCGGATACATTTTGCGGATGGCTTCGGTTACGCTGACAATGCAGGAGTGCAGTGCGCTTCGAACCCGAGACTTACAGACATATATATCAATACGATTCCGAGGCAGTTCATCAAAGATCCGGATGTTACGGTTCACATAGTGGAAGAAGAGGACTGGAGCGATGGCCTTACGTATTGGGAGGAGGGGGAGTCATGAAGCAGCAAAAAGAAACAAAACCGGCTGTCACACTGGCGTACCTCCTGGCGGCAGTAGTTACCGCGTGTCTGGCGTTTTTGTCCCTCGTCGGGAGCGGATATCTGGTTCCGGATGAGAAACCGTTTGCCAACGCCTTTCACGGCGAATTTCAAAAGTATGCGGAGGAGACAGTCGACGTAAACCACGACGGCGTGTTTGCAAAGGAGGAGATGGACGCGGTGGAAACCATATCGCTTCCCGAGTTGCCGGACTACATAAAATGCACGGAGTGGAATTCGCAATGGCTGTCGGTTTTCCCGAATCTGACGACATTTACCTGTCAGAGATGGGGCATCGAGGAGCTGTCGCTTCGAAACAACCCGAAGCTTGCGGTGCTTGACTGCAGCCACAACATGATTGAAACTCTGGATCTGAGCTCCAACACGGAACTGGAGTCCGTGGATTGTTCCGAGCAGGGTAGAATGGAGCAGTGGACATACACCCCGTTGATGTATGAAGGAATGAAAAAACTGATTCTCGGGGACAATCCGAAATTGCGTGTTTTGAACCTCGAAACGAACGATGTCGCGGTTCTGAATCTTGCCGGGGCACCGAGTCTTGAAGTGCTGAACTGCAGAGGTAACCAGTTGATTCAGCTCGATCTTTCGGCCAACACTAAGCTGCAGGAGCTGAAGTGCGAAAGCAACTATCTGGTTGTGCTGGATGTAAGCGGGCAGAGGGAACTGAAGCTGTTGTATTGCGCATCGAATATACTGACGGAACTGCGACTGGCCACGGAGACAGCGTTCCTGGAGGAGCTCGATTGCGAGTCAAATTACCTTATGGAGCTGGATGTTCACGGGTCTCCGAAACTGTGGAACCTCGAGTGCGGTTCAAACCGGCTTGAAGTGCTGGACATCAGTTTTTGCCCGAAACTCATTTATGCGGGGTGCATGTACAACAACAATACGAAGATCAACGCGGTCGGATGCTCGCAGGATCTGTGGATTTCCACGGAGCCCGGGCAGACGGTAACAAAGTAGTTTTTTGAGGCGCCTATGATTTATGCGATTCTGGCGGCGGTGAGCGTCGCGCTTATCCTGAGCCTTTGGAAGATCATCCTGATGCGGAAAGCCGCGCGGGACATCGGACGGCAAATGGAGGAAAAACTGAACCGGGACACCAACACGATCATCACCTTGGACAGCAGTGATTCCGTGATGTGCGACCTTGCCGACACCATCAACCGGGAGCTTTGCAAACTCCGCGAGGCGTATCTTCGGTACCACACCGGGGACCGCGAGGTGAAGGAGGCGGTCACGAACATTTCCCACGACCTGCGGACGCCGCTTACGGCCATCTGCGGGTACCTGGATCTGCTGCACCGAACGAGCGACCCGCAGAAACAGGCGGAGTATCTCGCCATCATCGAGGAGCGCGCCGAGATCATGCGGCAGCTCACGGAGGAGCTGTTCCGCTACTCCGTCATCCTCTCCAACGAGTCGATGCCGATGGAGGATGATGTGCTGATCAACCAGGTGCTGGAGGAGAGCATTGCAGGCGCTTACCCGGCCCTTTCCGCACGCGGCATCGAGCCGCAGGTGGAGATCACCGAAACCCGCGTGGAGCGAAGGTCCAACCGGGCAGCGGTTGCCAGAGTTTTCAACAATCTCTTAAACAACGCCGTCAAATACAGCGAGGGCGACCTCGCAATCTCGCTCACCGAGGACGGTACGGTCCGCTTCTCGAACAAAGCGAGCGCGCTGTCGGCCGATGCCGTGGCGCATCTGTTCGACCGCTTCTACACGCAGAAGGCGTCGCGCGATTCGACGGGCTTAGGGCTCTCTATCGCGAAGGCGCTGACGGAGCGGATGAACGGCAGTATCTCCGCCGAATACGAGGGGGAGTGCCTGACAATCTGCGTCAGGTTTTGACATACAATCGGATAGCCGAGCATGGGGCGCAGGTGTCTTTGGGGGGACACCTGCGTTCCGCTTTTTGCGGGGTTCATTTTCCGAAAGAACTCTTTTTTATTCTGTGGTTTCATGCTATAATGGGCGGTAATACGAAGGTCTGTTTCGGACCACGGGAGGTGAGCTTTCATGTTTTCATTTTTGCAAAAATCGACCCATGCGGATCTGGAGAAGATTCTCGAGAGACTTCGCCTGAATGCGTCCAACAACTACCGCGACGCGACGAAGGAGGACCTCGCGGAGCTGGAGGCGCGGTTTGCGGAACTGAAGGTGGCCGGGAAGCTCAACCAAAAGCAGCTCGACCACTACAGCCGGACGATCACGGAGTACGGGATCAAGCTGCAGAATTTTTCGCACAAGACGCAGAAGGTGAACCGGTATTCGGAGAAGCTGTGAGCTGCGGAAACATAATTCGGAAAATGAGGGGAGAACTACGATGAAGTACGGCCTTGTTTTGGAGGGCGGCGGAATGCGCGGCTTGTTTACGATGGGCATTCTGGACGTCTGGATGGAGAAGGGAGGCGTCTCGTTCGGCGGGGCGGTCGGCGTGTCCGCGGGAGCGGCGTTCGGCTGCAACCTAAAGTCCGGACAGATGGGACGCGGTATCCGCTACAACGTTAAATACGCTGGCAACTGGCGCTACAAAAGCTATCTTTCGTGGCTGTTGACGGGCGATATCTTCGGCGCCAAATTCTGCTACGACACGTTGCCGAACGAGCTCGATCCGTTCGACCGGGAGGCATTTGCCGCGAATCCGATGGAGTTCTTCGCGACGGCGACCGACGTGGAGACCGGACGGCCCGTGTATAAGCGGCTCCGCGACGGCGGTGCGTACGACATGCAATGGATCCGCGCGTCGGCGTCCCTGCCGGTGGTGTCCAAGGTCGTACCGATCGGCAAGAGACGTTTCCTGGACGGCGGCATCTCCGACTCGATCCCTCTTCGGTTCATGGAGGGGCAGGGGTACGAGCGAAACATCGTGATCCTCACGCAGCCGGAGGGGTATCTTAAGGAGCCGAACGACAAGATGACGTGGATCCGGCTTGCGCTTCGCAAGTATCCGAAGGCGGTGGAGGCGATGGAGTACCGCCATGTGATGTACAACGAAGAGACCGCGTACGTTGCTCAGAGGGAAGCCGAGGGGGCGGTCCTGGTGCTTCGGCCGGACGCGCCGCTCGCAATCTCGCACCTCGAAAAGAGCGAGGAGGAGCTGATGCGCGTGTACAACCACGGTCGCGAGGTCGGCGAGCGCACGCTCGAGGCGGTTCGCGCATTTCTGGCGCAGGAGTAGAAGGCTTCGGGAGTATTTTTTTGGCATAAACCAAAGTGGGGTGAAGGGAGAACGGTTATGGGTCTGATTCATGAAGAGATGGCTTTATCGTATCAGGAGAGCACGATTCACCGCTGGGAGCACGAGCGTTACATCACGCAGTGGTCTGCACTCGGCCTGGTCGGAGCGGCATTGATCGCGACCTTCCTTGCGGATGGGAGAACAGTCCGGCTGTTTATCTTGGGAGTGTGCCTGGCTGCGGTAGTGTTTCTCGCGCTTCTGGACATTCGTTACGCAGATATGATCACGAAGGGCAAGGAGCAGTATTTCAACGCCGCTGTCGAGAGTCTGAGGACGCGTCGGAAGCTCGAAGAGATGGGCTATTTTTCGTATGATTCAAGGGAAGAACAGCAGCGTTTGTTCAGGGATATGCCGACGGGCAAGGAGTCGTTCGCACTCGCATGGTTTCTGATCATTTTCGGTGTCTGTCTGGCGTTTTTTCTGTGGTTTTTGCTCAAGTGAGCAACGTTGAAAGGATATAGTTGACAATGAAATTGAGAAAGATAAGAGCAGCACTTCCGCTGCTTGCTATACTGCTTCTTTGCGCCTGCGGGAAGAAAGAGGCGGAAAATGCAACCTCCCCGACGCCGGAACCCTCGGTGACGGCAGCGGTCGCCACGCCTTCCGGGCAGCCTACGGCGACGGTCACCGCGACCGTAACGCCGACGCCCACGGAGGAGATCACGCCCACGCCGACGACAGGTCCGACTCCGACGCCGACGGAAGTGCTGCCGAAGGCGGTCTCGTACGAGATTGTTGAGATGGTGGACGCGAGAAATCCGAACGGATTCTACGACTGGAAGGAAGACAGACCCCTTACGAAACTTGTCCTGAAATACCAGATTGATGGTGATACGTTCGAAACGTTTGATTCGGAGGCGTACAAGGAGCGGGACCAGAAGGGCTTTTCAATACGCGCCGAACAGCTTCGCAAGGAAATGGCAGCGGAGTTCACAGGGAAGATGCTTCTTCGCAGCAAACGCGTTGCGGCGATCAACTTAAACGACATCGGTATTTTCGAAATCTATGAGCATGCGGCCTACGGTTACGCCGGTATCGGCTGCATGGAAAAGCCGAAGGACCTGGATGCTCCGGTGGTCTTTTATGCCCGGATGGAATACCGGCTGAGAGCCATCGTAACCGACGGGGACTATTCGCATGATGATCATTGCAGCGGAATAATCTGCGAGGTGACGTGGGCGGAAGACATAGCGAAGTATGAATCCGTCAGGGGGGACTTTCAGCTTGTCAACATCGACGGAACTCTGAAGGCGATCGAAGTGACCCTTGAGGCGGACAGAAAGATGTCCGCGGAAAGCAACCCGTTCGGGTATGTCGGGACACTGGAAGGCTTCGGAAGAGCATTTTTCCTCCCGGACGGAACGCCGATCGTATTCACGGAGTTTGCACAGCTGTTTTTCTTGCCCGAGATCGGTGCGGTATATCTTCAACCGCTCGGGGCATACATCTTTACACCGGCCAATCAGATTTTGTTCTCGGAGGCAAATGAAGACTGGCAGATTATGGCGTTCCGGGCCTCGGATTTGCAGAAATCGTTCCGGCTGTTCGCGGAGCGGGTCGAGGATGAGGGACGGTATCCGGTGCAGCATTTTCTGCAGAAGCTTGATGATCAGAAGCGCTATTGCGACGAGTACGAGCTTGGCGACGGAAGCAGCCTGATCCTTTACGTTTCCGGCGCAGATGTTCACGAATCCGGTCTGGACTGGTATGTCCGATACGAAGGCAAGCGATATTATGAATTCTATGATTCCGTGTTGCCGATCGTCGAAACGAAGACCGACGCGGCCGGGAACAAGCTGTCTTCAATGCTTCTCCAGAGAGATGAATACAGTGCCGATCTGGTCAAGATATTGCTTACGGAGAAAAATGCAAACGAAGAAGTGCTGGCGCAGTTCGACAGCGAACAGTATCGGGCGGAGCATCGTGTTCTTTTTGCCGAAAGTGCGGCGGCGTGCGAAAATGAACTGAAGGCCGCCTACCGCGGAACGGTTCTCCTTCGGGAGAAGGTGCTCGAGTCCATTGAGTTTCCGGGCTTCGGACGACTCGACGTGTGCGAGATTGCGGCGTACGGAGAGCTGCCGAAGGATGTCGGAAGCGACAGATTGTTTGCCTACATCGTCCGATGTTGTCTCTTTGATTCGGAAGGAAAGCCGTCCCGGTGCTGCTATCTGTTTGACTCTCACAGCGGCAGGAAAGTGACCGGTGCTACCGATTCGGCGAGCTTTTCGTTGATCGCAAGCCTCGGCGACCCGTTGACGGAAGTCTCGCTCAGGCGGTATCTGTACGGTGATAATTCGGAGCTGTACAATGATACGTCGTACTCTGCGCTTGCCTGGTTTGATCCGCAGGGAAATCCGTTGCTGTACGGCGAGGATTGCTGGGGCGAGGCAACGGACTACTATTGGGTGCCCGGAGATATTGCGCTCCGGGGCGTCGACGGGACCGAGTATTTTTCGAACAAGTCCGGCAAGGTGTTTGACTACACGCTCGAGGAACTCGGCAAGGCCTTTCAGTACGCTGCGGAGCAGTACAGCAAGCTGATGGCGATGGAGACGAAGCTGCCCAAGGATAAGATACAGTGGAGGAAGGAAGAAGGCGGATCCCTGCGGTTCTTCTTCGAGGATTCGCGCAAGGTGAGCGACGAGCTGGAGATTCTGTTCAGTACGTCATGGTATTACGATCCGGAGGACAATTACGGCAGCTATTACTACACGTATGTGTTGACGCTCCGGTACCGCGGCGAGGAGATTCCGTTTGCGGAGTATCGGTATTACTACGAGGATTGACGGCAACGAACATTGATAATCCGAGGGAGTTGTGATATACTTTGATAACAGCGGCGCTGTCCGGCGGACAGCGCCGTAACACGTAGAGGGAACGGAGTATAACTGGTATGTACAAAGTGGTTCGAAAGAAGAGTTTGAACCCGACCGTGACGCAGATGGAGATTGAGGCACCGCTTGTTGCCAGAAAGGCAAAGCCGGGGCAGTTCATCATCCTTCGCGTGAACGAGGAGGGCGAGCGCATTCCGCTGACGGTGGCGGGTGTGAACAAAGAAGAGGGGACCGTCAAGATCATTTTCCAGATTGTGGGAGCGACGACGGAGCTCCTCAACCACAAGAATGAGGGAGAGTTTATTGAGGATTTTGCGGGGCCTTTGGGCCGGGCGACCGAGACCGAGGGAATCCGCAAGGTGTGCATCGTGGGCGGCGGCGTCGGCTGCGCCATTGCGATGCCGGTTGCGCAGGAGTTTCATCGCCTGGGCGCCGAGGTGACGAGCATCATCGGCTTCCGCAGCAAGGATCTGCTGATTCTGGAGGATGAATTTGCCGCATGTTCGGACCGGCTGATCGTCATGACCGACGACGGTTCGTACGCGCGCCACGGCAACGTTACGGTGCCGCTTAAGGAGATGCTGGACGCGGGCGAGCGGTTTGATATGATCATCACCATCGGCCCTCTGATCATGATGAAGTTTGTCACGCTGACGGCCAAGCCGTACGGTGTGCCGGTGACGGTTTCGATGAACCCGATCATGATCGACGGCACGGGCATGTGCGGCGGCTGCCGGATCACGCTCGTGAAGGAGGGCGGGACGCGCGAGACGCGCTTTGCGTGCGTGGACGGCCCGGACTTCAACGGCTATGAGATTGATTTCGACGAGGCGATGTCGCGCGGTCGGATGTATTTTGAGTATGAGCGTCGCGCCCACGAGGAGGTCTGCAACCTCTTCCGTCAGGCGGAAGGAGGGAACTGAGTATGGCAATCGATCCGAAGAAGCATGAGATGCCGACGCAGGACCCTGCGGTACGCGCTCGCAATTTTGACGAGGTGGCGCTCGGCTACCCCGTGGAGGTCGCGGTTGAGGAGGCGAAGCGCTGCCTGAACTGCAAAAACCGCCCCTGTGTGAGTGGTTGTCCCGTGAATGTCAATATTCCTGATTTCATCGCGCTGATCGCAAAGGGTGACTTCGAGGGCGCGTATCAGACGATCCAGCAGACGTCCTCGCTGCCGGCTGTCTGCGGCCGCGTGTGCCCGCAGGAGACGCAGTGCGAGAGCAAATGCACCCTGGGCATCAAGTTCGAGCCCGTGGGCATCGGCCGCCTGGAGCGGTTTGTTGCCGACTGGCACAACGCCAACGTCTCGGAGAAGCCGCAGGCTCCCGCGTCGAACGGCCATCGCGTGGCGATCGTCGGTTCCGGCCCGTCCGGCCTGACGTGCGCCGGCGACCTTGCGAAGAAGGGCTACGCCGTGACGGTGTTCGAGGCTTTGCACACGGCGGGCGGCGTTCTGGTGTACGGAATTCCGGAGTTCCGTCTTCCGAAGTCCATCGTGGCGAAGGAAGTGGAGTCCTTAAAGGCGCTCGGCGTCGTGTTTGAGACCAACGTCATCATCGGCAAGACGCTGACGATCGACGAGCTGTTCGAGGAGGGCTACGAGGCCGTCTTCGTCGGCTCCGGCGCAGGCCTTCCGAACTTTATGAACATTCCCGGTGAGGCGTACAAGGGCGTGTATTCGGCCAACGAATTCCTCACCCGAAGCAACCTGATGAAGGCATATCGCGACAACCCCAACACGCCGATCATGAAGGGCGGCCGCGTGGCGGTTGTCGGCGGCGGCAACGTTGCGATGGACGCGGCGCGCACGGCGTTGCGCCTCGGCGCCGACAAGGTGTACATCGTGTATCGCCGTTCCATGGAGGAGCTTCCCGCAAGACGCGAGGAGGTTGAGCACGCGGAGGAGGAAGGCATCGAATTCCGTCTTCTGTGCAATCCGACCGAGATTCTCGGCTATCAGAATCCGGACGATCCCAGAGATGCGAGAAACGGTTTCGTGACCGGCATGCGTTGTGTGCGCATGGAGCTCGGAGAGCCCGACGCGGGCGGAAGACGTCGTCCCGTGGTGATCGAGGGCAGCGATTTTACGCTCGACGTCGAGACGGTCATCATGGCCATCGGAACGAGCCCGAACCCGCTGATCAAGTCGACCACGGAAGGCCTTGAGGTCAACCGCAAGGGCGGCATCATCGTGAACGAGGACGGCCTCACGACACGCAAGGGCGTGTACGCGGGCGGCGATGCGGTCACCGGTGCGGCGACGGTCATCAGCGCCATGGGCGCGGGCAAGCTGGCCGCGGCGTCGATCGACAAGGCAATCTCGGGAACGGTTTAGGTTGGATGAATGCATTTTCCGCGCGCGTATTGCGCGGCGGTTTCGAAGGAGTTGTTATGGGGAAGATCAGCGCGGCGAAGATCGCGGAGGTGCGTGCATTTTACGAGAGTGAGATGTACGGCTACTGGCGCGACGGCGAGGCCGTGTCATACGAATTGCTTGGGCCCGACCCGCAGGCTGCGGAGACGGACAAGCCCCGGAATCCTTTCGCCATCATCGGCGGGGATCTGGTGAAGATTACCGTGAAGAAGGACGGCAGAGAGACCGCATTTACGATTCATGCGTACCTGCCGGAGGAGGCTGCGAGAGCGCGATTCCCGAAGGGGTCGCCGTTCGTGGTGTCGCTCCATCCGCTGATGCCGGCGGACGAGCTGCTTCGTCGCGGCTATGCGATTTTGGTGTTCAACTGTTTTGCCATGGCCTCGGACAACATCGAGCGCAAGGGTAATTTCTACGACATTTATCCGTACGGGAATGACCCGGCGGACCAGACCGGCGTGCTCATGGGCTGGGCCTGGGGCGCGGCGAAGATTCTGGATGCCGTGTACGGCGGCCTCGACCGCGAGCTGCATCTCGATGCGGACGCGTCGATGGTGACGGGCGTGTCGCGCTGCGGCAAATCGGCAGCGGTCTGCGGTGCGTTCGAGAAGCGCTTCCGCATGACGATTCCGGCGTGCTCGGGCGCGGGCGGTCTGGCGCTTTACAACTACCGTTCGACCGGCAAGACCTACGACCTCACGGCCGTGGGCGGTCCCTCCTCGTACACCTATGCGGAAAATGAGCCGCTTTCCTGCCTGCAGTCCGATGCGGAGCGCGGGTGGTTCAACGATCGGTTCCTTGCATACAAGGAGCCTTCGGACATTCCGTACGACCAGGAGTGGCTGCCAATCCTCGCGATGGACGAGAATCGGTGCTACTTCGTGATCGCGGCGTGCATGAGCGAGGACTGGGTGAACGCGCCGTCCATGTGGGAATGCTGCAAGAAGGCCGCGGAAGCATATCGCGAGGCAGGGCTTGAGGACCGGCTGGCGATGCATTTTCATCGCGAGGGCCATGCGGTTTTAGCGGAGGACGTGGAGCTTTTCACGGACTATTTTGAGAAGATGTACTACGGCCGGGAGACCGGTGTTGACTTGAATGCTCTGCAGACGACCGTCTTCGCGGGGCAGGAGTAATTGTTTTCAAAAAAGATGAGGCAGACTGCCGGAAAATGTGGAAACCGGCGGTCTGCCCCTTTTTTATGCAAACTGGAGTTAGTTGGAAAGCGGGTTAACAATCTTGAGGGACACGGTGAACGTGCTTCCCTTGCCCGGCTCCGAGGAAACCTCGCAGCGGCCGTCGTGCAGCGATACAATCTGCTTTACGATGGCGAGGCCCAGGCCCGAGACGCCCTTGCCGCCGCGCTGGCGTGCGGTGTAGTAACGGTCCCAGATGTGCGCAAGCTCCTCCGCGGGAATGCCCTCGCCGAAGTCGGTGACGGAGAGCTTTGCAAGATCGTCCTCTCTTCGGAGAACCACGCGGATGGTCTTGTTCTCTCCGGTGTGGCGGACAGCATTTTCCATCAGGTTATACAGAACGCGCTCGAGGTGGCTGCGGCTGCCGTCAACCGCGATGTCCTCCGCAATCTCGGACTCGACGGTGATGCCGTCGGGACGGCCGAGCGTGTTGAAACTCTCAATCACAGAATTCGTTAAACTACTAAGGTCTACTTGTGTAGAATATTCGAGTTTGTCCGCCGTCTGCAGCTCGGAATACGCGAGAATCTCGTTCACGAGCGCGGTCAGACGATCGGCCTCCTTGACGATGACCTGCATATCGTTTTTGCACTGTTCGGGATCGTCGATGGAGATGTCGGTGATCATCTCGGCGTAGCCCTTGATCATCGTGAGCGGCGTCCGCAGGTCATGCGAGACATTGGCCATCAACTCCGTCTGAAAATTCTTCGAAACAATCAATTTGTCGTTCGTGCGGTCAAGCGTATCACTTAAGTCGTCGAGCTCGGAGCAGAAGCCCTGCGGATACTCTGTTGAATACTCGCGCTCGCCGAGCTTTTTTGCCTTCTCGGAGAGAGTGCCGACCGGTCCGGCAAACTTACGGGACCAGATCCACGAGATTGCGAAACCGATCAGCAGCGACAGTGCGGTTGCCCAGATGAGCTGAACGCGGATCACGCGAACCGTGGGGCCCGACGTGCCGACGGTCGCACCGACGAGGATGCAGGCGTCGACGTCCGGATCAAAGTAGTCGACGTCAAGTCCGTAGATAAAGAGATCGCCTTCGCGGATGCTTGTATCGGAGCCGTCCGTCTTCATGATCATGAGGTCGGCGCATTCGCTGAACGGACCGTTCTCGGGGAAGTCGGTGCGCTCGCCCTTCCTTGTCCAGTCATCCGGAATCTTCGGAGGCTCGCTGCCCGGCATCTCTTTGTCGGGGAAGCCTTCCGACGGAGGTTCCGGTTTGTCGTCCGGAGAAGCGCTCTGTCCCTCGTTCGGCTGAAATCCCGGCTGTCCTTTGGAATCGTCGTTTCGACGCCCCGGGCGCATGGTCAGACTGAACTCATCCGCGCTGATCAGGAATTTTTTGTCCGTCTTGTCGAGAAGGAAAATGATCAGGTTGTTGTCCATCGCATACCGGTCGATCACTTCCTTAATCTCCGCTGCATTTTTGCAGGTTTTGATATCTTCGGCCGCAGCGTGCGCCACCTTCTTGGCGTTTCGGCTGATCATGCTGTCGTAAAACCCCTGGAAGAACACGGTCTGCAACAGCCACAGCATCAGAAAGACAAATGCTGTGAACGCGGCAAACGATGTCCACAGTTTAAAGCGGAATGACCGCCTTTTCTTAGTCTTCAAATTTGTATCCCACCCCTCGGATTGTGTGTATGTTGTCGCGATACGGACCGAGCTTGCCGCGCAGCAGTTTGATCTGCCAGTCCACGGTACGGTCGTCGCCGAAATAGTCGTAACCCCAGACTTCGTTCATGATCTTGTCGCGGGAGAGCACGATGCCTTTATTTTGCAGCAGGCACTGCAGAATGGCGTACTCCTTGGCGGTCAGATCGGTCTTCACGCCGTCGATCAGGACGTTGCGTCCGAGCGTGTCGACCTCGATGCCGGCACCGCGCAGAATCTCGCCTGCGTGGGCCTCCTTCGCTGCGCTGTGTCTTCGCAAAATGACGCGGATGCGCGCTAAAAGCTCCTTCGGGGAGAACGGTTTCGTCACATAGTCGTCGACGCCAACCTCGAAGCCGTAGAGCTTGTCGTACTCGGTGCCTCGGGCGGAGAGCATCAAAACGGGAATGTCCTTGAACTCATGAATCTTCTTGCAGGCGGTGAAACCGTCCGTGTCGGGCATCATGACGTCCATGACAATCACATCGAAATCCTCGCGCCGGCATGCGGCGATCGCTTCGTCGCCGTTTCCGACGCCGGTCACGTCGTAGCCTTCGCGCATAGCGTACCGTTCGATCAGTCGGACGATATCCGGCTCGTCGTCGGCAATCAGAATCTTCGCCATAGGCACCTCCCGTCAAAGTATAGTTCGCACAAGGGGAACAAACGGCCCCTCGCTTTGATTATACACGATACGGGGCCATTTTCTCAATATATACACACAGGGATTGTTTTTTGGGGGATGGCCGTGACCCTCCGTGGGGGACAGATGGGACACGGCCGACAGACTGTCAAATGAATCGTGGTGTCTCAGGTCAGACACCGGTAGCATCGGACGAGCTTTCGTCGTCGCCGGAACGGCCCTTCCGGCCGTCGGGCCGCTGGCCGCCGCCAGGGAATTGGCCGCCGCCGGGGAACTGGCCGCCGCGGCCGCCTGGTCCGAACATGGACTGCGGAATGGAATTGACCTGCTCGCCGTTGATGATAATCGTACCGCCGTTAAATTCGGCGTTGTATTCGTAGTCGAAGGAGGAGACGCCCGAAGTGACGTCGATGGTTCCTCCGTTGACGTAGATGTCTCCGTTGGAGTCGATGGCATCGGTGTCGCCCGAGCCCACGGCAACCTTGGTGTAGCCGCCGTTGAAGACGATGGTGGGCGTCTTGTACGCCTTGCTCTTCTGCGAGGCGTTGATGCCGTCGTCGCTGCCGTAGAGGTCGAGGTTGCCGTCGTTGATCACGACGTACGTCGCCTCGATGGCCTCGCGGCCGGTAATCTTGATCGTGCCGCCATCGATGCGGACGAACGTTGTGCCCTGGATGCCGTCGCTTGCAGCGGTGATCGTGAACGTGCCGCCGCCGATGTAGACATAGCCAACACTGTTGTCGTCCTCATCCTCACTGTGGAAGGCATCCTTCGAGGTTGTGATCGTGAACGAGCCGTCCTTGACGGCGATGGAGTCATTGGCCTCGAAGCTGTCGAGGGCGGTGGTCACCGTGTACGTGCCTCCCGTGACCTTGAGGTCATCCTTGCAGGAGACGCCGTTGCCCTTAGCCGAGTTGATCGTGACGGAGCCGGTCCCGTTTAAGACCAGGTCGTCCTTTGAGAAGATGACCGCGTCGGTGTTCGTGTCGCCGTCTGCGCGGAACTCGCCGGTCACGGCAAGGGAGTTGGAGCCGACGAAGGTGAGGAAGCATTTGTCGGCATTCACTACGTAAACCGCCGGAAAATCCGCGTTGGTGATCGTGACTCCGTCGAACACCAGCTGAACCTTCGCCTTGACGCCCGCGTCGATGCGGATCGTGCAGTCGGTCGCCGTTCCGGTGATTCGATAGGTGCCTTCCTCGGTGATGTCGATCGTCTTGCCGTTGCTCACGGTGATCTTCGCAGCGTCCGTAAGATCCGGCGTCTGATCGAGGTCGCGGTCGGTGAAAAGGTCGCTGCCGTCGAGGTTCGTCGCGTCGGTAACGTCGGACGAGGAATCGCCGGACTTGTCGGTCGTGCGATCGGTTGTATCGGTTTTATCGGTGTTGTCTTTCGACGTGTTGTCGGTGTCTGTCTTCGCGTCCGTTCCTGCCTCGGTTTTGGCAGCCGTCCCGTTATCGGTCGCCGCAGGCGTGCTGCATGCGACCAGCAACAGTGTCATGAGGACGGTAAGAAGGAGCGTTATAAATTTCTTGCAATACGAAGTTGTCATCATATGGAATCACCTCCCGATGAGGCTGCGGTTCCCCCGAACCGCGTTGCTTTCGTTGTTCTGACATGAGTATAGCGCGATTTGATGGAAGACGTATGGAATGTATGTGGAATTTTGATGGAAGATTTATAAACAATGTGAAAACCGGTGATTTGCGGCGGTTTTTCGTTGCGATTTGCCGCGGAAAATGATACAATCAAGCAGCGAAATTACTATGATCGGGGGGCGGAAAATGAAGGAATTGTTTACGATTGACACGAAGGATTACAACCCGGACGGGCATGTGTTCGTGCGGCCGTCGGCGCGCGCAATCATCGAGCGGGACGGCAAGGTTTTGGTGATGTACTCGCAGAAGTATCGCTATTACAAGTTCCCCGGCGGGGGCATCGAGGCGGGCGAGACGCCGCAGCAGGCGCTTGTGCGCGAGGTGCGCGAGGAGAGCGGCTACACGGTTTTGCCCGAGACGATCGAGGAGTTCGGAAGCGTTCTGCGGAGAAACCGCGACGCGAAGGATCCCGACGGGATCTTCGAGCAGCAGAATTATTACTACTTCTGCGACATCGGCGAGGAGAGAGTGCCGATCACGCAGGAGGCTTACGAGATTGAGGAAGGCTTCACGCCGGTCTGGGTCGACTGTCTGTTCTCGCTCACGAGAGCAAACCGCGAGAGCCTGCGGCGCGGCGGCGGAGACCCCGCGCTCATCGAGCGGGAGATGCGCGTCTTCGATCTTGCGGACAATGCGGTCCGCGCGCGATGGTTTACAAAGAAGGAAAATGCAGCCATCGCAGCGCTCGGTGACGATGACTACGCGGGGATGCTCGCGTATGTAAAAGAGGTTCTGGAGCGGCAGCAGACCGAGGGCGAGAGCGGAGTCGGTGTTCACAAGCTCGAGTTCGGCTACAGCCGGTTCGAGCACACGAAGCGCGTGCTCGGCTGGTCGAAGCGCCTCTACGATGCGACGCCGGACAAGACGGGGCTTCGGTACGAGGACCTGATGATCGCGACCATTTTCCACGATGTCGGACGCTCGGTATCGATTGCCACGGGCGAGCCGCATGCGAAGGCGGGCGTGCCGATCACGCGAGAGTATCTTCTTGCGCACGGCTATCCGCAGGAGCGGGTCGACTACATCTGCGAGCTGGTCGGCGCACACTCCGACAAATGGCGCATGACCGAGCCCGACCTCGACCGCACGCTCTTGATGCTGATGGAGGCGGACTACCTCGACGACATGGGCGCGCTCGGAATCGTGATGGACACGCTGATCGTGCGTGCGCGCAAGGAGGATGCAACATTTTACGACTGCTACAACCACTACAGCCGCTACACGGTGCCGATGCAGAAGGAGTCGCCGATGGTGACGCCAGAGGGCAAGGCGCTCTGGGACGAGAAGACGGAGATCGCCGAGCGCTTCTCGAAGGCGGTTTTGCGGGATATCTCGCTGTTTGAATGATTGAGGATTTCTGGAGGATATACGAAATGAGACACAGACTGCTTCGCCCGCTTGGCGCGGTCATCGCCCTTGGGATGATGCTTGCGCTTGCGGCATGCGGCAAGGACAACAACAATACGACCCCGACTTCGACGGTTACGCCGACGACAGCCATTGTGACGGTGAACCCGCAACCCACGGAAAATCCCGTGGCAACCCCGACCGCGGTGCCGGTCGAAAAGAGCGGTGACATCGTCATACTCTTCACAAGCGACGTTCACTGCGGCGTCGATCAGGGCTTCGGCTACGCGGGACTGTGGGAGATTCGCGAGTACTTAAAGTCGCAGGGCGACGAGGTCCTTTTGGTGGACGACGGCGACAACATTCAGGGTGAGCCGATCGGCACGATGACGCGCGGCGAGGCTTTGATCGAGCTGATGAACAAGATGGGCTACGACGTCGCAATCCCCGGAAATCACGAGTTTGACTACGGGATGGAGCAGTTTCTGGCACTTGCGAAGAAGACTGAGTTTCCGTATGTCAGCTGCAACTTCAACTACAAGGGCCAGCTTGTCTTTTCGCCGTTTGTGCTCCGCGAGATCGGAGGGAGGACGGTGGCATTTGTCGGCGTGACCACACCGGAGACGCTCAAGGATTCGACGCCGGCGTATTTCATGGACGAGGATAAGAACTACGTCTACGGTTTTTTGCAGGATGACACCGGTGAGGCGGTGTACAAGGCCGTGCAGGAGGCAGCGGACGCGGCGCGCGCCGCAGGTGCGGAGTATGTGTTCGTGCTCGGGCACCTCGGCAATGAGGCGGAGTGCTCGCCGTGGACGTATGCGGACGTGTTGTCGCACACCGACGGCATCGACGTCCTGTTCGACGGTCACAGCCACGACACCGACATGATCACGATGACGAACAAAAGCGGCGGCAAGGTGCTGCGCGCGGCATGCGGAACGAAGCTTGCGGACATCGGCTGGTGCCGGATTGCGGCGGACGGCACGATCACGACCGGGCAGTACGTCTGGAGCAACGACGTTCCCGCAGCGGAGCTTTTCGGGCTTGACAACGAGATGACGAAGGCGGTTGCCGAGGCGTACGATGAGCTCGGCGACAGATTGAACGAGGTGGTTGCGACGGCGCAGGTCGACCTTACGATCAGCGATCCTGTCGCGGTTGACGCGAACGGCAAGCCTGTGCGCATGATCCGCCGGGCGGAGACGAACTTAGGAGATCTGTGCGCGGATGCGTACCGGCTGCAGTCGGGCGCCGACATCGGCATCTGCAACGGCGGCGGAATCCGCTCGTCGGTTTTCGCGGGGCACATCACGCAGGGTGACATCCTAAACGTCTATCCGTTCGGAAATTACCTCTGCGTGATCGAGGTGACCGGGCAGCAGGTACTCGACGCCCTCGAGTGGGGCGCAAGCAAGGTGCCGGACGAAAACGGCGGCTTTTTGCAGGTATCGGGTCTTACGTACGAGATTCACAGCTACATCGATTCCGCCTGCACCGTCGATGACAACGGCATGTTCGCGAGTGTCGCCGGTGAGCGGCGCGTGAAGAATGTCAAAGTCGGCGGCGAGCCGATCGACCCGCAGAAGAAGTACACGCTCGCGGGCCACAACTACATGCTTCTCAACTTAGGCGACGGTTTTACGATGTTTGGCGGCTCGACGGTGCTTCAGAACTGCGTGAAGCTTGACAACCAGATGTTGATCGACTTCCTCACCGGGTCGCTTGACGGCACGATCGGTGCGGAGTACGAGGAGCCGACCGGTCAGGGACGCATCGTGATCGTCGAGGAGAAACCGTAGGGAAGGCAGGGTGCATTTTCCGAAAAATCAGCCGGAAAATGCTCTGAGTTACGAATCCGGATAACAATACACATTGTATGGAGCGTGCCCGCGTGGTACACTTCCTACAATGTGTATTTTCATACAGAAAACGAAGGAGGTATCCAAACAATATGGCTATGATGGTAAGACCGGAAGTTACGACGTATCCGGACGGGGGAAAGAGCTGGAGCAACAGGTATGACCGCTTCGAGCTGAAGGTGTATATTCCGGCGACGACGATCGACGGACAGGTGAACAACTACACATTCCGCGCACCGATGCTCACGGTGTTCGAGGAGAAGCCGCAGGATATGGAGGCGGCGATTGCATTTGCGAAGGAGACAGGGCTTGCGGACATCGCTTCGGCGGTGGATTCGTGCGTTCTGTTCGTGTATCCGACCTGCGAGGGCGGCTGGGCGAACGCGACGGCCGATTTGTACGCGGCATTGATCGCGGAAGTCAAGATGAATCCGTTCTACAAGGACGGCATCGTGGAGATCACGAACTTCTTCACGAGAGAATTCCAGGGTTATTTCGTGCGCGGTGCAATCTTCCGCGCTGACATTTACAGCTACGGAGCTTCTGCCGACTACGTTGCGAAGAACCTGCTCACGACGCTGCAGGGCGAGTATCTCTGGGGCCCGGGCGAGATCACGCCGGCGATGTGCTCGATGGAGCGTCTGTCCGTGATCCCGAAGGTGGACCGCAAGGACATTGCGATCTTAAGCGTTGCCAACTCCGCGGAGGTCAACGCGGCATTCGGCGAATGTGAGAACCTTCTGGTGAAGGCGGTTGCCGATTACAAGGAGGACTTTATGAACTTCGTCAAGAAGTTTAAGATGTGGTGCGGCAAGATCGAGATCGAGCCCGATTTCGAGGAGCTCGGCATGACCGAGGATGTGGGTTACACGCTTGTGAAGACGTCCCCGGACAACCGCGGCCGCTACAAGGACGAGCCCGAGCATAAGGTAGGGTATTTTGCGTACTACAACAACGATGCGTTCGATGGCGGCCCCGCGCCGCTGATGATGGGCTTCCACGGCGGCGGAGACACGTCGATGTATCTCACGTTCGTGGCAGGCTGGTGGGAGGTTGCGCACAAGTACGGCTTCCTCTTCGTATCGCTTGAGAATCATCAGGACGTGACCGCGACCGAGGTTGTTGCGGTGATCGAGGACCTGAAGAAGAAATACAAGATCGACGAGCATCGCATCTACGCGACCGGTTTCTCGATGGGCAGCGGCAAGACCTGGGATATGTTCCAGGAGTACCCGAAGCTCTTCGCCGGCCTTGCGCCCGCAAGCGCGCTGTTCCCGGTGAAGAACAATCCGTTCGGCCTGTCCGTAGGCGACCCGCGCATGAACGCGGACGTGCCGGTTCCGGTGTTCTACTCGGGCGGCGAGAAGTCGCATCTGCCGGAGCTTCCGTTCCAGGCGGAGAGCGGACTGGAGCGCATCCAGTATCTCGCGGATGTCAACAAGATCGCGAAGAAGTTCAACGTTTCCTACGCGGACAAGGACAACTGGGCGGATCCGGTCTACGGCGAAGAGCCCGACCGCATCGAGAAGGTTCCGGACGAGTCCCGCGGCAGTATCCTGACGGTTCGCTACTACAACAGCGAGGACGGCGTTTGCCGCACGGCGCTGGCGAGCATCGATAACCAGATTCACGAGTGCCGCCGCCACACGAACGAGAACGCGTGGAAGTTCATCTCGCAGTTCACGAGATAAGGAGTTTTAATCATCCGAGGGGACACGACTTTTGCGCCGCAACACGGCTTGCGGGGCGGGGTTGTGTCCCCTTTTCGGAGCATGTCATATAATCGTAAGAGATGTGTAACGAGATTGTAACAATCATTCAACCACAATGTTACATTTGTGTGGTATTGTTAGGGCATGGGGGTTAATCCGGCCCGAATGAATGAAAAAAGGAGATACGAAGTGATGAAGAAGTTGGTCGTGGGGATTTTGCTTGTCAGTATGATGTTGGCAGTTGCAGCTTGTGAAAAGAACGGGGGGAATTCATCCGGGCCGGAGAACAATACGGTGAATGAAACGACTCCCGGTGTTACCGAACCGGGGACGGAAATCACGACTCCGGTGGCGTCGTCGTGGCCCTTGAACGAGATCGATGAGGGATTGACTTCGCAAGGAACGCTCTCCAACGAGCGTCGGTCGATCCGCGTCGTTTACCAGGCTTCCCGTGAAGCGCAGAAGACAGAATTTGACTCGGAGAGCTATGCGAAAGAGCACAAAGCCGGGTGGGAGGCCGCCGGAAAGGCGAAGATCGAGGAGTTTTTGAATGAATACGCGAATCATCCGGACAGCGGGGTTATGGTTTCGGAGAAGCTGGAGGAGTCGTTCCTCTTCGGAAACGGGGCTCGCGTGGATGTGTACGCGCATGCGGTTTTTGACCCGAGCCGTTGGGTGACGGAGACGGATGCAAGCGCGGATCAGATTTACGAGACATTGTATGTCGTCAGCGCATGGCTGACGCGCGAGGGGAAGACAACGTATGTCGAGCTGTACCGCTACACTCCCGTGCCGGAGGGAAGAGGACAGAGCTGGCAGAGCACATTTCCGTTTGAACTGTACTTTGACAACACCGGCGAGGCGGAAACGGATGCTTCGCTTCGCAACAAGGTTCTGACGACGCTTGTGGACGAGTTCGGCACCGATGACACAAAGCACAGGATCGTATGGTTTTTTGATAACAAGCCGGACGAGAACGGAAGACTCCGTATGATGTTCAAGAAGATCAGCGAGGGACCGGGTACCGCAGGGACAACGCTGATCAGCATCGGGACAGTCGAGAAAACGGACGAAATGTATTCCCAGGACGGTGCGGGATGGACGCTGTTCGGACACAAGAAAACGGATTTCGTGAAGGAATTCTACAATAGTGGTACCGCTAAAAATATGGCGGTTGAAGACTTTTCGGAGAACTGTGTCGGGGATACGTACGCGGTTCGCAAGGAATGCGGCAAGGGCCTGGCATTGTTAGGTGAAGTGACCCGGGTTCAGGATACTTTGAAAGTAAGCATTACCCTTATGAACGGTGAGAACCGCCTGATGGTGCTGGATCAGAGAACGACGAAGGCAGCGGAGCGCTACACCGATGCAGACGGCAATGAGATGACGATCTTGTACGGAAATTCGTATATGTACGATCGTATTTACTACGGCCTCGCAGATATTATTAAAGATCAGGCGGGACCGACCGATGCAACGGCCGACTGGGCGATTGTAAAGTATTTTCCGAAGGGCGAGACCAAGGCTTCGCAGGAGTTTGACGCGAGTGCGTACCTGCAGGAGAACCGCAAGCAGCTTGAGGAAAATGCCAAGGCTTACGAGAAGCAGCTTCGCGAGCAGTTCGACAGGATCAAGGGAAATCAGAGTGTCGCGGTGGCGGAGAAGAAGCTTGCGGACATCGAGCTGTCCGGCAAGGTTCGCTTCGTAGTGTATGAAAATGCTGCCTACGGCGTTGTTCCTCCGGCCGTCGGCTCGGGCGATGTCTTCCTGTACGAGGTTGCTTACTATATTGTTGAGAACGGCTCGAAGGAGCCCGGCGTCAAGGGAATTCTGTTCAGCACCTGCAGCGCGAACGGGAAACTCACCGAGAAGCAGCATCCCATGGCGATGGTTCAGCACTATTTTACGCCGGATATGAAGGAGATGACGACCGCTTCGAAAATCGGACGGGAAACCGATTCGGATGTTGAAGTGATCAAAATCGACGATGAGGAGCCTTATGAGCAGTACTGCTACAACTCTACCGAGTATTGGTATGAAGTCTTCACCGATCCTTCCGGAAAGCTGATGCTTGATATGTACGACACCTGGGGCGAGGCCACGGACTACTACATCTCGATGGGAACGAAGATTCGCACGGCGGACGGCAAGGTCGTGTATCTGGAGGACGGAAAAACCTGGAATGTGCTTGACAAAAAGATGCTCGACTGGGCCGCCCCGTACAGGCAGGAGGGGAAGGAGACCAGAACCGAGGTGGCTTCGGTTGACCTCGGCGGAGCGAAGCTGAGCATCCGGTATTACGTCTACGGAAAGGATACCGTGTACCTCGATGTCTACGTGGTGAAGGACGACGTCGAGATCTTCGTGAAAGACAACCGCTGGCTCGGAATCTTCCAGGATGAAGATTGATTCTTAATAGCAAAAATCATTTGTGAAAAGATGATTCATCTCGCTGATCGTCGCGGTCATCGCGATCATGTTCCTGCAGACGTGGGACCGCTGGACGAATGTTGTGGACACTCCGGTCGCCATGATGTCGGCGCTGATGTTCTCGTTGATGGTGTTCGGCGTGTACTGCGTGACGCATGATGCATTTTTCCACAGAACAGACAATCCGAAGGCGTATCTCGGAGCCTGTGTTGCGGTGCTGCTGCTTAACGTGTTGGCGGTGGCCAGCCACCTCAAGGACAACGGGACGCTCCTGGTGGACGGGAAGCTGACGCTGTCGCCGGGCGGAAACGTGTTGTTCGCGGGAATGTTCCTCGTTCTTGTCGGAGCCATCATCGGCGAGATGATCGTGTCGAAGCGGGAGGATGAGGAATGAAGAATCTGAAGATGAAGGCGGCGAGGGCCGCAAAGGATTATTCGCAGGAGCAGCTTGCGGATGCCTGCAACGTGTCGCGCCAGACGATCAGCGCGATTGAGAAGGGCGATTACAACCCGACCATCAATCTGTGCATCGCCATCTGCAAGGCACTGGACAAGACATTGGACGAGCTGTTCTGGGATGAGCAGTAGCAGCTGCGTGGGGGTATTGGAAAATGCTGCGGAAAAATCGCAGCGAAAATGAACTTTTTTCACAAATCATGACATAATATTTGTGAGAGCACAGTAAAAAAGAAAAATGGGGAATGCAACCGCATCTTAGTAAAGAGAGAGTCTTTACGGACAGCGGTTGTTTTCTTTTTGCGGTTAAGATATAATTTTTTAAAGGTTTCCGCTCATTTTTCGAAACGGGGTGCGAAAAACACGGAACGAAACCGGTCGGTTGGGGGCAATCGACGGGGAGGAGGATGTCATGAAAAAAAGACTGAGATCAGCGGCGCTCGGACTCTTGCTTTGTCTTGTGCTGACCTCTTGCAAGGGCAGCGGAAACGGCACGGAACAACCGAAGGGAGCATCGAAGAATGCGAGAGTGTTCTTTGATCCGTTTATGGGCAACGCAACGATGTCGGAGTCGTTTGCGTTTATACCGAACCTGAACAATACGGGCGCACAGTATTTTGATGCGGCGTCCCGCACGGCGGTCCTGTTTTGCTTTGAGCCGAACTGCGAGCATATCGGGCCGAAATACGATTTTGCCACAGGAGAGAACATCGGCGATACCTGCGCGTCCAAGTGTCTCGGATCCCATGCGTACTATCTCACCGAGGATGCGGGGTATTACTTCGAGTGGCCGAACCTTGTGAAGACGGACCGGCAGGGCCTCAATCAGAAGACGATTGCGACGGTCGAGGAGCCGATTGACTTTGTTGAGTACGAATGGTACATGAACGAGTATTATGCTGCGACGGTGATGATCAACTATGCGCATACGAAGGTGGTTGCAGCGGACGGAACCGTCACCTGGCTGCAGGGCGAGCCTCTGGAGAAGAGGATTTCGGGCGTGATCATGGTTTCGCTCAAAGACGGAAGCAGCCGGTTTATCTACCGCGACGAGGATCGTTACGATTCGATTGTGACGGACCTGTATGAGTATCAGAACCATCTGTATTTCGTCGGAGCCTATCTGGATGCCCCGTATGAGTCGCTTCGAAAGTACAACGCCGATATGAGCGACTGGGGGGAAGTGGATCTGGAGAACCAGAAGCACCTTCACCTGGAACTTTATGATTATGACATTGCGAGAGGGAAGCTTACGATGATCCGTAAAAGTGACGGAGAGGGCTACGGCTACCGCTTTGGCGACGGCTATCTTCTGCAATACGCCAATCCGCTTACCGGCGAGGGTTCGATGTTGTACCGGCTGAACGGAGAAGTCTTATGCGAGCTGCCATGGAAGGTCACCGACCGCGTGATCACGGACGGAACCCCCATCCTGACTTCGTGGGATAGCGGTGCTGCGACGTACCGCATGTACGATACCGACAAGAAGGAAGTGCTCCGCGAAATCAGCATCTCCGGTGGCAGATTCGGCTTAAGTGTTGCGGTCGGAGACAGCTACTACGGGCATATGTACACATCCTGGTCGAACGGCAATCTGGAGCCGGCATACATCTCGGCGGAGGATTTCTGGAACGGAGAGTTTGACAAGGCAATTGTATTATCCCGGCCGCCGGAAGAATAGTATACAGCAAAAAGAAGAGGACACAGCGATGATTCTGGAAGCGAAAAATGTGACAAAATGCTACGGAAAGAAGACGGCTCTGACCGAATTTTCCTACTCCTTTCATCCCGGCATCTACGGGCTTTTGGGACCGAACGGTGCCGGCAAGAGCACGTTGATGGGCGTGATGACGACCAATCTCAAGGCGACGTCGGGGCAGATGCTTTTGGACGGTTGTGACATCCGCGAGCTGGGAAGGGAGTACCGCCGCTGCATCGGATACATGCCGCAGCAGCAGAAGCTGTATGACGGCTTTCCGTTCGTGCGCTTTTTGTACTACATCGCTGCCCTGAAGGGGATTAAAAAGGCGGATGCCGCGGCGGAGATCGAGAAGACGATCCGCGACGTCAATCTGTGGGAGGCAAAGGACGATCCGATCGGCACGTACTCCGGCGGTATGCGTCAGAGAGCGCTTCTGGCGCAGGCGATCCTCGGCAATCCGCAGATCGTCATCATGGACGAGCCGACGGTCGGACTGGACCCGAAGGAGCGCGTGAACTTCCGCGAGCTGGTGTCCAAGATTGCGGCGGACCGGATCGTGATCATCGCGACGCACATCGTGAGCGACCTGGAGAAGCTGGCTTCCGAGATTATCTTCCTCAACCACGGGCATATCATTGAGAGCGGCACGATGGACGAGCTGATCGCGAAGTACCGGGAGACGATGGAAGATCCTACGATCGAGAAGATTTACATGAGTCTGGAGAGTGAATGATGATTCGGCACGAGTGGTACAAATTATGGCACAACCCGCGGCTGGTGGCGGTCTTTCTGCTGCTTGTGGTGGCGAACTGCGGCTATTTTGCGTATCGGGCGAACCACGCGTCGCCGGCGGCGTCGGAGTATCGGAGCCTGCAGGCCGACCTGAGCGGATATGGGGACGCTGAGGCGGAGGCGATCGTGCGGGAGGATGTGGAGGCAATCCGCTCGATCATCTACATGGATGCAACGGACGAGGCACCCCGAAGATCGTACCCGGTCTACACGAATAATCTTTGGACGGAACTGTCCTTGTACGACGCTTTTACGCAGGAGTATGAGAACATCCGGACGTACCCCGAGTACATCAAAAAAGTGGTAAATGCACCCGCAACGTACCGCGTACTGCAGTCGCTGTTCTCGTCAAATGAGCGCGAGCTTCGCAATGTGGAGAAGACTGCGAAGGATTTTGAGGCGCTGACGTCGCTGTCGCTTCGCCGCACGCAGACGAAGGGCATCAGCGAGGCACTCTCGCTGCCGAGCCTGATTTTTCTGGAGATTCTCTTTGCGGTTTTGCTAATGTCGGTATTGTTGAGCCGCGAGAAGGAGCAGGATTTTCTGACTCTTTACGCGACGATGCCGAACGGCCGCGGGCGGCTGATTGTCTCCAAGGTTGTGGCAGCGACGATGGGGATCGTTGTCGGCAATCTTATCCTCCAGGGCACGACCGTCGTCACGGGCTGTATCCTGTACGGCTGGCCGGGGCCCGGCGACTGGACACAGCCGATCCAGTCGGTGATCGGCTACCGCCAGACCGCTCTGTCCGTGAACATTCTCATGTTCCTTACGCTTGTGTATCTGGGGTCTTTGCTGGTGTCGCTGTGGTTTGCGCTGTTCACGGCGTTTCTGACGGTAGTATTTGCCTCAACCCGCGCGGTGTATCTGGTGATGTTTGCAATCGTGGGCATCGAGGGCCTTCTCTATCTGCGGATCGAGGACATCTCGTATCTGGCGGCGTACAAGCGGGTGAATCTGGTCGCATTTGCGGACGTTCCGGGGCGACTCGGGAAGTACCGAAACTTCTACGTCTTCGGGCAGCCGGTGAACGACTGGCTGGTGGGGCTTGTCGTTTTGCTGGTGACGGGCGCGTTGCTGTTCGGCGCTCTGATATGGTGCGCGGTGCGAGGCAAGGGTCTGGGAGCGAAGAAGCGGTCGGCACGGCTTGCGATTCCGGGCACGGCGCTCGGCGGGCGGAGGTTCGGTCTGCACGGCAATCTGTTCCTGCACGAGGCGTATAAGTATCTGCGCCTCGAGAAGATCGGCGTGATCTTCATCCTGCTTGTCCTCTGGATTCTGTTCTTCACGACGCCGTATCCGAAGGAATACTCGATGGAGGAGCTTCACTACGAATCTCTCCTTCGGCAGCTGCAGGACGTTTCGAAGGAGGAGTATCCGGCGTTGGCGGTGCATTTCCGTGCGGAGCTTGAGGAGGCAAGACGGCACACCGATCCGTCCCTTCTCAGCGACCGGGAGCATGCGGTCGAGAAGATTGAGGAGTATGTTTGGTACCTGATGAAGAAGGAGGGAGCGACCGCCGTCAACGAGCAGGGATATGAGCAGCTGTACAACAACCGCCGGCAGAATATTTTGATGGGAGCGGGTGCATTGTTCCTGGTCATCCTGTGCGCGACGTCACTGTACTACATCGAGTACCGGACCGGCATGCACGAGATGATCCGCATCTCCTGCGCGGGGCGCTACCGTGTGCACGTGTGGAAGTTTCTGCTGTTGTTCCTCTCCGCGGTCGTGATCTGCGCGACCGTGTACGGACGGCATGCCTACCGCGTCACGCAGAGCTACGGCACGGTCGGGATCGCAAGTGCGGCGAGCAGTCTTCGGGATCTTGCCGACAGTCCCGAGAAGCTTGTTTTGCGGGAATACCTGATCCTTGTGTATATCAAGAGGTTCCTCGGACTGGTGATCGGAAGCGCGGTTGCGGTCGCGGTCATCCGCAAGGTGAGAAGCTTCATCTTTGCGGTCGTCGGAAGCGTTCTGGTGATGGTTCTTCCGCTTCTTCTGGCGCTGTTTGAGACCGATCTTCTGGACCGTTTTCTGCTCAATCGGTTCTTCATCCGGTAGACCCGCGGCGACGCTTTTTCGAAGTTGTCGCGTGGTTTGTCAGGATTATTGAAAATGTCATTTTCCGCAAAATCCCTTTTGCCCTTTTGCACATCGTGTGGTATGATATGCGTATCAGTTGACAGTGCGTTTTGTACGGGAGTTCCGCGCGGCGGGATCCCGATCGGGAAAAGGAAAATCAGATGATGCGTAATCGAAGAGACGGAGGTTGCCGACAGCGCGGTCGGCGGCCTGTTTTGTGCAATCTTGCGCAGAGAACAACGACACAAAAACACAGGAGCGGCATGCATGGATTCCGTGCGTGTCTGTGCCTGTGTTTTGCTGTTTTTATGGCATTTTCCGCCGCAGCGGGCGGATGGCTTTTTGCACGAAACAGCGGCGGGACGGCACTTGCGGCTGTGGCGTCGAGAAAATCGGTGTACGCGGCGGATGAGGCGAAGGCCGGGGACGGCAAGGCAACCGGCGAGACGGCCGAAGAGGGAGACAAGGGAGTCCTCTCGGTGGACCCGACGAGACACGACCAGGGCTACTCCGCAGTGTTGTATGACAACGAGAACGGTCTTCCGACGTCGGAGGCCAACGCGATCGCGCAGACGCCCGAGGGCTTCATCTGGATCGGCAGCTACAGCGGTTTGATCCGCTACGACGGCAACACCTTTGTGCGTATGGACTCCACCGGCGGTATCGCCAGCGTGGTGAGCCTCTTCGTCGACAGCAAGGGGCGCCTGTGGGTCGGCACGAACGATGCCGGTGTGGCGGTCATCGACAAGGGCGAGGTGCGGATGTTCCGGACGCAGGACGGCCTGAAATCGCTGTCTGTCCGGGCGATCACCGAGGACCCCGACGGCTACATTTACGTGGCGACGACGCGCGGCATCGTGGAGATCAACGATTCCATGAACGTGCGTACCCTTGAGCAGAAGCTGATCCGCGACGAGTACATCCGCGATCTGCAGTGCTCCGCCGACGGCGTGGTCTACGGCCTTACGCAGAACGGTGCGCTGTTCACGCTCAAGGACGGCATGCTGGATTGCTTTTATAATTTCCCGGAGATGGGTGTCGGGCTGGAGAACATCGTGTCACTGTGCCCCGATCCGGAAAACCCCGGCTTCGTCTATCTCGGTACGAACACGTCCTCGGTGATCTACATGGATCTGAATACGAGCTCTCTGCAGTACACGAAGACATCGACGGGTAACATCTCGTACATTAACTCGATCGAGGTGCGGCCCGGTCAGTTGTGGATCTGCGCGGACAACGGCATCGGTGTCATGGAGGGCGAGTCGGTTCAGCTGCTTACCAAGGTCCCGATGAACAACTCGGTCGACCACATGCTCACCGACTACCAGGGCAATCTCTGGTTCACTTCGTCGCGCCAGGGCGTGATGAAGATCGTAGCAAACTCTTTTGCGGACGTTTATGAGTGGTACGGCCTCGAGCCCGAGGTTGTCAATACCACATGCGAATATCACGGATACATCTTCGTCGGAACGGACACGGGACTCACGATTCTCGACAACGAGAAGGTGAAGGAGCGCTGGATCGTCACCGAGGCCTGCACGGCGGGCGGGACGGTGATCGAGACCGGCAATCTGGTCACGTTCCTTCGCGGCGTACGCATCCGATCCATCATCGCGGATGACCACGACCGGTTATGGATTGCGACATACGGCAAATACTCCCTCATCTGTCTGGAGCGCCACAAGGTGGTCTGCTACACCGTTGAGGACGGTCTGCCCGGCAACCGTGTCCGCACCGTTCACGAGTGCAGCGACGGTTCGGTTCTGGTGGCCTGCACCGGCGGCGCGGCCCTGATCCGCGGCGGTCGCATTGCGCGGACGTTCACCGAGAAGGACGGTCTGCGCAACACGGAGATCCTGACGGTTGAGGAGGCGCCGAACGGCGATTACATTCTGGGAACCGACGGCGGCGGAATCTATATCTTCAGCACGTCGGTTACGCCGAAGGAGCGCAACGTCGAGAACGGCTTAAGCTCTGACGTTGTCATGAGGATCAAGAAGGACCGCCTTCGCGACATTTACTGGATCGTCACCAGCAACGCACTCGCGTTCATGGATGCCAACTACCAGGTTACGGTGGTGAAGGATTTTCCGTATTCGAACAACTTTGATGTGTATCAAAACAGCAAGGATGAGATCTGGGTTTTGAGCAGCAACGGTATCTACGTGGTGCCCGCGACCGCGCTTCTGACGGGGCAGAACATCGATCCCGTGTTCTACAGCCGGGACAACGGTCTGCCGGTCGTCCCGACGGCCAATTCCTACAGCGCGCTCACGAAGCAGGGCAACCTCTACATCGCAGGCAGCACCGGCGTGGCGCTCGTGAACATCGAGAGCCCGGTGGCGCGCGTGGACAACCAGCACCTCGACAATCTGAAGATGTCGGTGCCTTTTGTGCTGGCCGACGGCGTTGCCATTTATCCGGACGAGGACGGCACAATCCGGATTCCGGCTCGTGTGCGCAAGGTCGAGATCCAGTGCTTCGTCTTCACGTACTCGCTCGAGAATCCGCAGGTGTCCTACTGGCTGGAAGGCTTTGACAGCACGAGAATCTCCGTCAAGCGGAGCAACCTCGGCGCGGTCTCCTTCACGAACCTCAGCGGCGGCACCTACTATTTCAACATGCAGGTTCACGACGCGCTGACGTCGCAGAACCAGGATTATCGGATCCGCATCATCAAGCACCACGCGGTGTACGAGATGTGGTGGTTCAAGCTCCTGGCGGTTCTGGCTGCCCTGTTGATTGCGGCCGCGGTCGGTTACCTGATCTTCCGGCGGAAGATGAATCGTCTCATCGCCAAGGAAGAAGAGCAGCGCACGTTCATCAACGAGATGACGGAAGCATTTGCAAAGACCATCGATATGAAGGACAGCTACACAAACGGTCATTCCTTCCGTGTGGCGCAGTATACGACGATTCTCGCGAAGGAGCTCGGCTACAGCGACGATGAGATCGAAAAATACCACAACATTGCGCTCCTGCACGACATCGGCAAGATCGGTGTGGATGACAAGGTTCTCAAGAAGGAGGGCAAGCTGGAGGACGACGAGTTCAAGCAGATCAAGTCCCACGCTTCCCGCGGCTACGAGGTTCTCAAGGACATCTCGATCATGCCGGAGCTTGCAATCGGCGCCGGTGCGCACCATGAGCGCCCGGACGGCAAGGGCTATCCGAAGGGCCTGAAGGGCGACGAGATTCCGCGCGTGGCGCAGATCATCGCTGTTGCGGATACCTTTGACGCGATGTACTCCGACCGTCCGTACCGCAAGCGCATGAACTTTGACAAGGCGGTCTCAATCATTCGCGATGCCGCGGGCACGCAGCTGACCGCAGACGTCGTTGACGCGTTCATGCGGCTCGTTGAGAAGGGTTATTTCCGCGCTCCCGACGACGAGGGCGGCGGAACGACCGAGGATATCGACAACGTTCACAAGAGCTTCGCACGCGCACAGGAGATTAAGCAGGAGTACGCGGAGAAGATCGCAAAAGAGGCCGAAGCCACCGCGAAAAATGATGAAAATGTAATGAAATCGTAACATGCTTTCAACCACTCTGTAACAAATTTATGATATGCTGTCCTCCGAAGAGGTTTATTAATCCAAATAAAGCTCAAGGGGGACAGTATTTTTATGAGGATTTTTCGAAGAGGAATTGCCTGTGTTCTGACGGTCGCGCTGCTTGCGGCGATGACGGCCTGCGGAAAGAAAGCGGACAACGGCACTACGAACGAGACGACTCCGACGGAGACCGCGACGCCGACGAGTGCGCCGGTTTCGACGCCGACCGAGACGGTGACACCGACCGCCACACCGGAGGTGACGCCCGAGATTACGGGCGCGATCACGCCCGTCGTGTATGACAGCCGCGAGTGCTGGCTTGTGATGACCGCGTCGAAGGAGTGGGACCCGCGCGTCGTGAGCGACATCTCGGTCGTTCATCTGGTGAACAACGAGGAGGAGAAGCTCTTCTCCGCGGCGGATTACGTGAACAAACATCGCAGCGAGCTGGAGGCGGCCGCGTCCGCGCGAATCGCTGCCCTGCACAAGCAGGCCGACGGCAGAAAGCCGGTCGGCTCGGAGACCACGGACCTCGTCGCGGACGAGAAGCTTGAGTATGTGATCGACATCGGCGACTGGGGCATCGTGGAGTTGTACTCCAACGCGGTTGTCTATGCCCGTTTCGGCGAGAACGCGAACAGCTACACCGACTATTATGCGGTCACCTGCCGTTCCGTCGCGCTCGACGGCTCGCAGAAGTATGCGGTCCTGTACGAGAAAAAGTCGGAAAATCTCGGCTCGGACGGCTCCATCAGCCGCACGATCCGTATCAATCCGATGTATGTTGCCGTTGATGAGAAGACCGCCGACGGACTGAAGGTGCGCAAGGTTATCACGGAGATCTCCTACGTGGAGTCGACCGGCGAGGATATCGGTTCGCGTGAGTTCCGTTTCACCCGGTATCTGATGGGCGCCGAAGACGGCTCGCTTTCGGACCTTCTGCTGTGGCGCTGCTCCCGCGAGGAGACGACCGAATGGCCGTATGTCATCGGCGGAGCTCTGTACGACGCGGGCGGCCGCCTGCGGTACGACCAGGATGTCGCAAACTGGATGATTCTTTCCTACCGGCTTTCGGAGATCGCCAATTCGCTGTACCGCTCGGCGAACGGCGAGAAGCCGACGGTTCCCAACTTCAAGGTGAAGGACGGCGTATATTCCGAGAGCGTGGAACTGAATGACGAATGGAACATCCGAGCCGAGGTCGAGCTTCGCGGCGACGATGTCAAGGTTCGCTATTACCTCGTGGGATTCAACGTTTCGATTCAACTCGATGAGGTTCGTCGAACGGTTTATCAGTGGAATGAAAATTTCTACTTCGAGGAGGTCACGGAGCGGCTTCAGACCAGCGTGCTCCCGTACAATTTCTCCTCGGAATCGGAACTGACCGAGAAGGACAATGCGGTTTCCGAGTTGACAGTGCGGTATTTTCCGAAGGGAAGCGAGAAGCCGACGCAGGTGTTCGAGCCGGAGGTCTATCTCGCGGAAAATGCTTCCCGTTTCGAGAAGAATGCCGCGAAGTACGAGGAGGAGCTTGCGGCAGAGTACAAGGGCGAAATCGTGTACCGCACGAACCTTTTAAAGGAGATTCCGCTCGGCGGTTTCGGGTCGCTTCTGGTGTACGAGACGGCCGCTTATGGGGAGACGCCGAAGCAGGTCGGCAGCACGGCAAAGCTGTACCGCTACGAGGTTTCCTATCTTTTGCTTCACAACAATGATAACAGCGGAGAGAGCGTTCTTTTCGAGTGGAACGCCAAGGATGGCACGACGCCGAAGGGCGCGGAGGACTTCCTGGTCATCAACCATGTGGCGACACTCGATTCGCACTACGAAAACGGCCGCAGCCATGGCGAGGGCCTTATGATCCGCATGCTCCGCGAGTACGTGCCGACGGCATTTTCCGATGACGGAAAGGATATGCGCGAGCCGACCAAGGACGACGTCATAACCGTGATCTGCCTGGGCCGCCGGTTCGAGGAGAGCGCGAAGGACACCGATGACGCGGAGTACTACGTGAACAAGGTTTACGTCGATGCCGCTGGCGATCGCCTGATCGATCACTTTGACACGCAGGGCAAGACGACGGAAAATGCACGCGCCCTCGGAAGCGAGATCCGCGACTCCTCGGGAAGAGTTGATTTTACGTATCTGAACACGCGCGAGATCGAGGTCCTGTCGCATTCGATGCGCCAGCTGGCCGCCGCGTTCATCGAGAACGGCGCCGACTACTCGTTCAAGATTACGGAGGAGGTTCCTTACGATGTCTCCCACCGCGTAAAATCCCAGCCCCCGACGTACTGTTACCTCGAGGGAACAACGTTCGGCAACGGCTACAAGCTGTATGCGCTCGTCAACCTGACGAACGGCCGCACTTACAAGATCTACTACGGCATCGTGAAGGAGGACCGCATCCTGCTCGTCGAGGAAGAGGAGTTCCTGCTGGCTGATCTGGAAGATAAATAAATCGATGTCAGATGACAGAGGGACAGTCCCCAATGGTCACCGGGTGCGAAGGTGACAATTGGGGACTGTCCCCTTGTCATCAAATTTTCTGTTGACAAAGTGTGTCTAACTGTGTATACTGTGTATATAAACGGTGAGGGGGTGAGGCTATGAGTAATGGTTTTCTCTGCGAGCACATCACGAAGGACGTCGTATCGTACCGGATCGCGGACATCGGTTTTTCGCTGGAGCCGGGGACGGTGCTCGGCGTGGTCGGCTTAAACGGTGTGGGCAAGACAACGCTTCTGCGCGTGCTTGCGGGCAGCTACCGGGTGACGGACAAGGAGACGGACGGCGGTGATTGTTGGCTGGACGGGTATCATTTTGCGAAGGACGTGAGGGAGTATCGAAACCGGATCGCATTCGTCATGCAGGATAGTCCGTTCCGGCTCGATATGACGGCGGAGCAGATCGGTGAGGTCTTCGGTGCGTATTACGACAGCTACGATTCCAAGGGGTATCTTGCGAGGCTTGCGGAGTACGGGGTGCCGAAGCGGCGGCAGCTTGCGAAGATGTCGAAGGGGCAGCAGCTTCGGGTGCAGCTGGCATTTGCCGAGAGCCACGAGGCGTCGCTGTACGTGATGGATGAGCCGATGGGCTATTTTGACCCGGAATTCCGGGAAGTGTTCTATGAGAAGATTCGCGCGATCGCCGCGACCGAGAAGGCGTCGGTGATCCTCTCAAGCCATCTTGTGACGGAGCTTGAGACGGTGGCGGACCGGTTGTTGTGGATGAGACGCAGCGAGCGTGGGGGAACGCGGACGGACGGTTCGCGAGGGAGCGAAGAAGGAACGGTATGGTTTTTCGGCAGCATCGATGAGCTGCGCGAGAAGTACCGCATGATGTCCGCGGAGGCGGAGGAGATCGAGGCGCTTCCGAAGGAGCTGGTCGTAGGAAAGCGGATCCGCAAGAATCATTGCGAGGCGCTTTTGCGGAAGCCGGCGGACGGCGCAGGCTTTCCGCAGGAAATCGACGGCAAATGCCGTTACGCCGACCTTCAGGAGATCATGTACTACACGGAGAAGGCGGAGAAAGAGGGGGAGGAAGGATGAAGGAGTATTTCAGAAGGCAAAGGATCTACTACCGGTA
>JAFZWG010000003.1 GCA_017617395.1 Lachnospiraceae bacterium | reverse complement strand
TTCTTCTCTCAAGGCGATCTCTTTTTTTATCACTTCAATCTCGGCCCGCATGTATTCATTTTCAGCTCTTAATCGAACTAGTTCTTCATACTCGGATTCGTTAGGTTTCGGTGGTTTTCTCGTTCCTACTTTTTTCATGTTAGAGTTCCTCGGCTTACGGCCTTTCTGTTTTGGTACAAGACCATTATAACCGAAAACTTTATAATTGCGAACCCACTGATAGAGTATTGTCGAACCAATACCTGCCTCGAGTGCTACAGTTTGAGTGCTTCGCCCCGCTAAAACCTGTGAAACCATCTCGAGTTTTTCTTCAGGTGTCCAGCTTTTCTTGAACCCGGTATGCTTAAGAACCTCTGGACCATTGCCTTCCTCGAGACGAACCCACCGGCGCACCATATCGCGAAAATTACTAGAATCTTTAATTCTATCAGGTGTCTCCGTCCACTGTCCTTGACGATACAGTTCAATACATTTTTTCTTAAACTCATAGCTATAGCGCATGAAAATACCCTCCTTACTGGTTGTCCAGTAAAGAGGGTACATATCATCCCGCCATCCGTTGCTCTTCTTTATGCTTGTTTTGTTCCTTTCAGTTTGCATGCTCTGTCAGCAACACAACCGCCCGTTCAAAAGCTCCGTTCCAGAAGTCTTCCTTCCCGATATACGCGGTCTTCGCTCCATTATCATCTTGCAGGGAAACATAATAACTCTCCCCGATAGCAGCGAGCAACAGTACCGAATCCTTTACACTTCGAATCTCCCGGGAAACGGAGTTGTTCAGGGGATTATACAATCGGTACACGGTCTGTCCGTCTTCGAAGCATTGCAAAATAACATCTCCGTCACAAAGCGGAGCATTGTTCACTATCCCCTCGAGTTCCCGCAAGCGTTCTCCGTTCATCCCAAACAACACAGACGGCCCCTCCATCGAATTGCACTGGATAATATAGCCATCACAGAATCGATACGTCGACAGTTTCCCGGAATCTTTCAGCACACAAGTCAGGCACTCTTGTTTTATGTCATAATCATAAACCTCATAGAAGCTGTGTTCTCGTAAATCCTCCAAGTATCGCGGATAACTTTCCGTCGCTGGAGTTAAAGCATCAAACGGCACATCCAGGTATTGATAGCAGAAATACAAATGATTATTGTATTCGTATAAATTATTGACCCGACCGTCATGGTTTTCAGCATTCCTGAACACCATCGCTTGCAGTTTCCCGTCCAACGACATGCGGTAAATGCCCGCTTCATTGTTGTCTCTGGTTCCCCTGGCAAGCCAGGTAACCGTACCGTCTTCTGCTTCCTGCTTAATGAAAATATCTGTGTTGATAAACGCAACATAGTAATCCTTATCTGAAAACAGTTGTGCTATCGGATATCCAAGCGGCTCCGTCGCTTTCGTAATCACCTTCCTATTCTTGCCCTCCCGATCAGCCTGCATCAAACACGGGGAAACCTGCTCCCGGACGAAGAACACTCCGTCATCTCGGAGAGTAACTGCTCCATCACTCATGCAATATGCCGGACATCGCTCTATAACCTCACCTGTTGCATAATCAAACTCCGCCGGGAGATGCTCACAACTGGGGTCGAAGCAAAAAACAATCCCGGCCTTTGACTTCGAATCAAAATATCGGAGATAATTATCAAAATCATATAAAGCAAATTCTTCTGTAACCATAATGTTCCCATTTAGGTAGAATGCGCGTTTGTTTATCTTTTCAGCTGTCTCCTTCCCCTCATCTTTACCAGAACAGGCCACAGTGAACAAACAAACCATCATCACTGCAAACAATAAACATGCCTGCTTAAGCATCGTCGTATTGTTTCTCAATCTGTCTTTCACCTTATGTTCTCCCTCTAACAGAAAAACGCTGACTGATGCAGCGTTTTTCTTATTCATTCTCTGTCTCGTTTTTTCAAGAACTCTGTCACCTGTCGATTTGCCTCATCGAGAAAAACTGTGTATGTTTGATTCGTCAACGCATTACTTCTGGCGCTTGCTTGGTATTGTAACGAAACTATATACTTATCACCTTTCAAAACAAACATTCCGGCGGACAAAGAACGAAGAGCTTTTTTATATTCCATTTCCGAGCTCATTATATCTTTCGGAACGCTTAAAAGAAACCCTGTCAATTCTCCTGAAGATTTTGTTTTCATTACATCTGCGCGTTCTTCCGCCAAAATCGCAGATTTGTTCTCGGGAAACAGCAATGCTTCGATTCTTGAGTCAGAATAACATGCTGTCAACACTTGTAACGCGAGTTCTTTTTTGTCTGACGCTACACTAACTCCATAAGTATTGTTCAGTCGCGGCGCTCCTATATCTTCACAAACACAAATGTCAGTAAACCCTTCCTGGCGCGGCCATGCACCTAAATGAAACTGTGCCAGAATATGATCCCATTCATACTCGCCCGAGAGCGAATAAACAAATATCCCTTTTGACAAATTGCTGAAAATACCATCCAACAGGGGCTCCAATCTCTCATCATTGATTGGATTTATAAATTCATGCTTGTTTTCATCGTAAGGAAGTGACAAATAATAATGATACCCCAAGAAGGAGTAAACCAACCATTCCGGGACGTCATCGACAATAATCTGCCAATCTTCCCCGATGTCTGTATAAATCCTCATCAACGATTCAAATGTTCCATCGAACTCCAGAAATCTACTCGCGTATTCGTCTCTTACGGAAAGATATACCCCGTAATCGTATCCCGAAAACAACGATTTAGGAATCACATATATGTTTGAATCGAAAGACGCGCCACCCCATTCTAATCTGCTGAAGGTGCTTTTAAGCCGCGCTCCCTCGTTTGTTGCAAGGAAATCGTTTAGTTGAAAAAAACGTTTCTGAAGATATTCTTTTACCATCCCCTCATTCGACCAAATTCCTGTGTTCAGGATGTCAGGAATCGTTCCGCTTTTTTCTTGTTCAGAAATCCATTTTTCATTGTCTTCATTACTCAGCATCCCGACATTAATGAAGTCAACCGTAACATCTAACCCTTTCTCCTGAAGAAGCCGATTTATCTCAAAAGAAGATTCCGGCGTTGGTGCATCAAGTGAAAAGACTTCCCATGCAAGCCGATACGTTGTTTCCCGCAAAGGTTCCCCTGTGATTATCGGCGTGTTCGACTGCGCAGGACGCCCTGTGGGTGTTACCGTTATTTCCTCTTTCCTCAATCCATCTACATTGTTTTTATGGGAGGTACAGGCACTGAAGCACCCCAACGCTAGGACAAAAAGCACTACAATCCAAATCCTTCGAACGGGTTCCCTTCGTTTTTCCATGATTTCTCCTACGGGTACAATGTAACAATATTGTTCCAGGTATGATTGCCCGCACCCTTTGTGAAATTATGAGACGACTCAATCTTATAAAAGACATCTGACGTCGTGTTTGCCACTCCATGTCCAACAACTGCACTGTAACTGTGTCCGGCAGAATCACTTATTGTGTATTCCACATCTGTATTCCTGTCTATCGCATACATCGTCGCAGAAACTGTACAATATCCTCCGGTCCCTCCATATGTTGTTTCGGCGGCAGCTGAAATACCATTGGAAATAATGCTGTTGGAAACTCGCACTGTATACCCATCCACAGTAATTGTGTATTCTGTCTTTTTAGCCTCCGCGCTTCCAATGACAACAGCCAGGACTACGCATAATCCTAAACAAACAATGATTCGCTTAAGAATTTGATTGTTCACGGCAATACCTCCTTAGAATCTCAAATCTTTTAGGAAGAATTTCTTCTTCCCTCCTCTTCATTACACGTCCAAAATAGCATATCCGAAGTCGCTTGTCAAGCGCACCCTCTCAAACACCGGCAACCCTCTCAAACACCGGCATATACTCAATCGGCGCGTCCACCGTAACGGTCTGTCCGCCCACGAAAACGTCGCCTGTGGAGGTCAGTTTCCAGCTTCCCGCAGGGAGGTACACATCGCGCCGGAAGCAGTTATGCCGTAGGATGGGCGCCACCAGATAACGGCTTCCGAACATGTACTGGTCGGTCACCTGCCAGCAGCGGCCGTCCTCCGGAAACTCGTAGAACATCGTACGGATGAGCGGGGACCCATTTTCCGAGGCTTCGTTGTAGAGCGAGACGATATAGTCCTTCATGGCGATGCGGATGTCGTAGTAGTTGCGCATGATGCGGTAGTTGTCCTCGCCATAGCTCCACAGCTCGTTCGGCTGGCCCGTGTGCAGGTAGCCGCCGCCCCAGTCGCGGTCGTCGAGGGCCGGGATATCGTACGGGCCGCGGTCGCCGTGCATGCGAAGCACCGCGGAAAATGTCGCGAACTGGTACCAGCGAATCAGCAGCTGCCGGAAGTAGGGGTCGTTCACGTCGTCGGTCATGAAGCCGCCGATGTCGGTCGTCCACCACGGAATGCCCGCGAGGCCCATGTTCAGGCCGCACTGCAGCTGGTCGGCAAATGCCTCAAACGTCGAGGGCACGTCGCCCGACCACACGACATTGCCGTACTTCTGGCTGCCCGCCCAGGCGCAGCGAAGAAGATTCACGGGCGTCTTGCCGCCCCCCTTCATCTCGTCCCAGAAGATGCGGCTGTACATCTGCGGGTACATGTTGCTGCACGTAAGCGCGGGACCGATGCAGTAGCGGTAATTCTCAAAATCATACACGCCGTAGTCCGGCTCGGAGTTGTCGAGCCAGAACGAGTCGATGCCTAAGCTCGCGTAGTTTTGCTTGCATTTTTCCCAGACGTACTTGCGGGTCGCCGGGTTGAACGGGTCGATCTCCACGCAGTCGCCCTGGTAATCGTACGTCTGCTGTGCGCCGCGCTCGGTGCGGATCAAAAGGCCGAGCTCGGTCATCGGGTAGAAGTTCTCGCTCTTGCGGTCCACGGACGGCCACACGGACACCATCACCTCGATGCCCATCTCGTGCAGCTCGTCGACCATCGCCTTCACATCCGGCCAGTATGTCTTGTCAAACTTCCAGTCGCCCTGCAGCGTCCAGTGGAAGAAGTCGATCACGATGCGGTCGATCTTGATGCCCTCGGCCTTGTAGCGACGAGCGACCTCCAAAACCTCGTCCTGCGTGCGGTAGCGAAGCTTGCACTGCCAAAGTCCCATCAAATTCTCCGGGAACATCGGCGCACGGCCACTCACGCCCGTGTACGATGCCAAAATTTCCTTCGGCGTGTCCGCCACGGTGAGCCAGTAGTCCATCTGCTTCGTCGCGCGCGCGTTCCACTCGGTGATGTTCTTTCCGAACGTCACGCTGCCGACCGCAGGGTTGTTCCAGAGCATGCCGTAGCCAAACGACGACACCAGGAAAGGAACGCTGATCTGCGAGTTTCTCTGCGCCAGCTCGAGCGTGCAGCCCTTGAGGTCGAGATACGGCTGCTGGTACTGGCCCATGCCGTAGAGCTTCTCGCCGTCGTTGCTCTCAAACAAAACCTTGAGCTTGTACTCGCTGCCGCCCGGGACGCCCTTCCACTCGCGGTTTACAACCTTTAAGCAGCGGCTCTCGCGGGAGAGCGTTCCGCCGTAGCTTCTGTAATACTCGCGCAAAATGAGCGCACCGTCGCGGTAAAACGACAACACGCCCGCAAAATTCACCGTCGCCTTCAGTCTTCCGTTCACAATCTCCGCGCACGGATTGCCGTCCGCCTCGCGGCCGATCGTCACCGACGCCGCCTGCGCCGGCACCGCCTCCGTCAGGGCCCACGCCTCGTCCGAAAGCTCCGTCTGCATCGTCGCGCGCACGCGCAGCGAGTCCGCACCCCAGCCTTCGATCCGCAGCGTCTCTCCCTGCCGCTTCGCGATCAACGCACCGTTATCCTCGTAAAAAATCATTTTGCAACACCTCCGAATTTCCAAAAAACGCCCCAGGGCCTCATACTCTCAATAAAGCACAAACGGCGAGAATTCACAATGGTAAATCCTCGCCGTTTTCCGTACAATTCAATTTTCCGACAAATGCATTACTTGCCGCGCAGCACACCGATCAGCTTGCGAATGCTTAATTTTTCGCCCGTGTACAGCACGAGGCCCTTGTAGATCTTGCCCGCGAGCCATACCAGAAGAAGCGTTGCGGCGAACATCTCGATGACCACGAACAGTCCGACCCAGCTCGAAACCTTGCCGACCAGGATTTCCGCGGTCACCGTGAACGGCGCCGTGAACGGAATGTAGCGGCAGACCGTGAGCATGCTCTCGTTCTGGTTGAGGCTTGCGAAGTAACCGATCATCCAGCAGATGAGAACCGGGAACGTCAGCACCGCAGCGGCCGAAGAAACCTCCTCGGGCTTCGTCACCATGCTGCCGCCGATACCGCCGATCGCGTAGTACAAAAGAAGTCCTAAGAAGAACACCACCAGCGTGAGGATCACCGGAACGATCGTCATTGCCGACTCGCCCGTCACCGCGCGGATTGCGCTAAATGCCTTGCGGACGTAGTCCGTGTAATCCGGATTGATGCCCTTTGCGATCGTCGAACCGACCAGATAGCCGCCGATACCGCAGGCAACCCAGATGAGAACCTGCGCAACCGACATGACAAAACCGGCCAGAATCTTGCCGAAGATGAGCGCCTTCGGCGTCACAAAGGAGAGCATCGTCTCCATCAGCTTGCTTGTCTTCTCGGCAGCGACATTTCTCGCAATGTCCTGGCCGTAGATCAGTACCATGAAGTACATCAGAAAACCGGAAATCATCGGGAGCAGGAATTTGACGAAGGTCGCCGCAAGGCTCGTGTCCTCGCCGACCACAATCGTCGTGCCGACCGTCTCCAGCTTGATAAACTGCGAGAGCGTCGGGTCGATGTTGCGCTCGATATAGCCCTGCAAAAGCGGAACCAAAGCCTCGCCGGCCGCAAGCGCGTCGGCCTCGCCCCACTCACAATTGTTCGGGAGAACCATGTACACGCCGTAACCGGTCTCGGTTCTCTTCACAACCGCGAACACGGTGTTCGAGTCGCCCTCGGACGCCTCTTCCTTCTTCACCAGCTCGACAACCGATACGCCCTTGCGCCAGTCGGCCGTCACTTCCTTGGCGAACATCGCTTCCTTGACCGCTGCCGCGATCGCGTCCGTGGTCAGGCCGGAGGTGTCGCCCTCCTCGCCGCACACGATGTCGGAATCGTTGCAAATGACGAAGGTTGCATTTTTCGTCGGCTCTTCTTTTTCATCCTTCTTCGCACCGATCAAAACGACCGCCAGAATACCGCCGAAGATCAAAAGGCCGATCAGAATCGTGGAGACCAGGTACCCCTTCTTCTTGAGCATCTGACTGCACGTAAAATTATACACATGTCTCGTTTTCGTACCAAAGGAGCTACGCATCACTTCGCACCTCCTTTTTTCGTAGTTTTCAACATCTTGATGACATCACCTGGCGTCATGCGATTGCCCATGTTGGTGATCAGGGCCTCATACACGCCCGCGGCAAAGCGGAGCACGAGAAGGTCCAGAACGAGCAGGATCGCAACTGCGATCAGCGCATACGACAACGGCGCAACGTCGATGATCAACGCGCCGGGCGTCGTCATGGGCGACGTCAGCGGGAACAGCTCGCAGAACCGGACGAACACATTGGTCGCCGACTTCTGCATGGAAATGATCGCGGCGATCGCGGCGTACATGCCGATGAGCGAAACCGCCGTAAAATACTTCAGCGAATCCTGCAGCTCTTCCATCTTGGAAACCATCGCGCCGCACAGACCGGCGAGCGTCGCGTAGAACACGAGGCCGAGCGCGATCAAAACAATGCTCACAACAGCGTTTGCGATGGTCATATTCGACAGGATGCCCGAGGGAATCAGCGACGTGATGTACGTCGACTCCGTATTAAAGAGCACGCCCGTCACCTTGTTCGAGATGACAAATGCCGCAATCAAAACGACAAACTGGCCGATCGTCGCCACGAGCATGGCGAGGATTTTTCCAAGGAGCAGTGCCATCGGACGCACCGATGTGAGCAAAAGCTCCACAACACGGCTCGATTTGTCGGTCACAACCGCCGTCGCAACCTGCGTCGAGGCCATGATGCAAACCATGCTGACGATGAACATGATGATGTACGCCACGCCGAACTGGCCGCCGCCGATGCCCTTGTCCGCATCGTCCGTCAGGCCGCCGTCGGCCGTCAGATAATTCATCTCAACGTCGTAGGTGTATTCCAAAAGCGCGAGCTCATCCGCGCTCAACATGCTGAGCGTCTTCTTGTAGCGGTCTAAGTTGTCGCAAAGAATGCCCGACAGCTGGGCGCACTCGTCGCTGCCGATCGAGCTGCCGCCCACACGGACGATCTCCACGGTGATCTCGTACGTCGCACTGATATACGGGTGAACGATGATGTTCTTGCTTCCGGACCCTTCCTTCTCCAGCTCATCGCAGAGATCCTTGAAGGAATCCTTTCTCGCCTCGAACTTCACCTTGGAAAATGCTTCCGAACCTTCCCCGACCATGTCCGTGATTTCCAGACCCGTCGGGAGGAACGGTAACTCATTGCAGACATAGGCCTTCTCGATCTCGCTGGTGGACACCTTCTTGCTGCCGGCCGCACCGCCCTTGATCACCTGCATGATCGGCGACGCCAACAACGATGTCAGCAGAAGCAACACCACGGAAACGATATACGCCTTGCTCTTGAGCGTCTGAATGAGCGTGAAACGAAAGACCGAACCGGTCCCCCGAAGCTCATTACTCTTCATTGCCGGCACCTACCTTTTCCACGAAGATCTCGTGCAGCGAGGGCTCGCGAAGGTCGAAACGGATGACCGTCACCTTGTTCGCGATCAGGAGATTCAAAAACTGCATCGCCTGCTCCTCACCGCTCACGCGCAGCTGCGTCTCCGCCGGAGTCTCCTCGATGACGGTAAGACCCGCCGCCTTGATAAACTCGTCAATCGGCTGCTCGCATTTTACGAAGAGGTTTACGCGGCCGTAGCTCTTCTTGATCTCGTTCAGGTTGCCCTGCAGCACCACATTGCCGCGGTTCATGATCGTGATGTCGGAGCAGAACTCCTCGATCGTCGGCATCTGGTGGCTCGACATGATAACATACTTGTCCTTGGAAATCTCGTCGCGGATAACCTCCTTAAAGAGGTCCGTGTTGACCGGGTCGAGACCGCTCATCGGCTCGTCCAGCACAACAAACTCCGGATCCGACAGAAGCGCCGCCATCAGCTGCACCTTCTGCTGATTACCCTTGCTGAGCTGCTCCGCACGCATGCTCTTCACCGGTCTTCCCTTTGCATTTTTCGGCGGGAAGATGTACTCATCCAGCTGCAGACGGCCGGACCAGTAGCGGATCTTCTCCATCGCCTTGCTTCTGCCGACGCCCTTGAGCTTCGCAAAATACAGCAGCTGATCGAGGAGCGTATATTTCGGATACAAACCTCTCTCCTCCGCCAAATACCCGATGTTCATCTTCTCAGGATTCATTTCCTGCCCATTCCAGAGCACTTCCCCCGAATCCTTCTTCAACATTCCGAGTATCATACGAATCGACGTGGTCTTGCCGGCGCCGTTCGTTCCCAGGAGCGCGTACACTCCGGGGCCGTCCATCTTGAAGCTTAAGCCGTTCACAACGGTCTTCTCTCCGTAGGACTTCCTCAATTCTCTTACTTCAAATGACATTTTTCCAACCTCCGTTGTGGATTTTATATTACACCACTCCGCCAAGTATATCACACGTAAACAGTATTTACAACATCAGAATTCCACATTTCATTCTTTTTTTACATTTTCCGATGCGGAAAATGCCGCGGGCCGCAAAAAAGCGGAGCCTTTTAAGCTCCGCTTCATATTGCATTATTGTTGCGCGCCTCGCGTTACCTGCGCGGGTTACTCGACGGAGTAATACTTATACTCATCGCCCTGCTTGATGCTGAAAATCGTCTTGCCGGCCCAGTCGGCATCCGATCCCGAAAGCACATTCGTTCCGAGAACATTCAGATCTCTGTCGATGAGATTATAGTTGACGCCGTCCTCCGAGATCAACGCGTATCCGAGCTCGTTGAAGCCCGAAAAATCCAGACACTCCGCCTTGATGGAGTAGTACACCGGATGCACAAGGTACATCTTGGTGTAATCCAGCGAGTACGCCAGCATATACTTGTCCTCGCTGTTCGGAATCACGTTGCAGGCGCCGTACTGCCTGCCGTCATACCAGCGGGCAACCGGCATGTCCTCGGTCGGAACAATCTGTAGCGTCTCCAGATCCAGCCCGAATACCGGTTTCGCGTTTTTCTGGGTATCCTTCCTGTCATAGAAGCGCAGATACCGATTGTCCGCGACGGTGCTGGGGCTGATATAATGCCCCTCCGGAACCTTTGCCACATTCTCAAGCGACGCAATCTGTGTCCCGCGTTCGTCATACACCAGGAGAGAACAATTCCCCGCATCGTCGTAGTCCACCGCAAAAAGCTTTCCTTTTCCGGCATAGTACGACTCGGGGTAGACATCAAAGGCCCAGCCGCGACCCTCCGGGACCTCCGGCTTGATGGTTGTAATCTCATTTTCCGCGAGATCGTAAAAGCGCAGACAGCCGTTCCCCCTGTCCACGTAAAAGATCGTATGATCGAGGAAAATCGCCCAGTTTTTGCCCGAGAAGGTCAGCTTATTGAACTTGTACTCGGTGACCTTGATCGGCTCGCCCTCCGTCGCATTACAAACGGAGCACGTCTTCGGTGCGTCCACGGTCCGGTCGACCCACGTATGTCCGAGCGGCTCGCCCTGCGTCGCCTTGCACACGGCACACGTCCTCGGCTCGGTGCACGTCGCATCCCGCCACGTGTGCCCGAGGGACAGGCCTTCCGTCTCGCCGCATTTTACGCAGCGCTTCGGCTCCGTACACGTCGCTTCCGCCCACTCGTGCTTAAGGCAGCACCCCGGCAACAGCGCCAGCATGGCTGCCACAATCAACACTTTCCACAGTTTACCCATACGAATCCCCTCCAAAACAACCTCTCTTTATCACAACTCCCCCGGCAAAACCGCCGGAGGAGCCCGATTTCAAACCAAATTGTGCCGCGCTCTGCGAAATGCCCTTCACAGCATTGCCGCAGGCTACTGGATGAACTTCACAGCGGTGCCGTAAGCCATAACCTCTGCTGCCGACTGCATGATTGCGCTGGTCGCGTAGCGCATCGCAACAACGGCATCCGCGCCCATGCGCTGTGCCTCCTCAACCATACGGCGCGTCGCGATGCCGCGCGCCTCGTCCATCATCTCAGCGTATGCAGTGATCTCGCCGCCGACGATGTTGCGAAGACCCGCCATAAAATCCTTACCGATGTGCTTGGACTGCACGGTGCTGCCCTTGCAGATGCCAAGCGGCATAAGTTTCTTTCCCTCAATCTGATCGGTCGTAACCAAAAGCATATTTCTTCCCTCCAAAAGTATAGTTTTTGCCCGGACGGCAGATTCCGCCCGATTAGTATCATTATTACATCCGCCGCCCCGGCTGTCAACAAAAACGTGACAAAGGGACAGTTCTTTTGTCACCAAAACGAGCTTGCTCGGTGCCGTGGCGTTCGACGGAGGCGGGCACGCTTTTAAACAAAACCATCCGAACCCCGCAGAAGACTTTCTCTCGCTCGCAGGAAAATGCTCGCTCGAAAAAGTTTCTGCGGTTTCGGATCAATTGGCGTTATCAAAAAACGTGCCCGCCGTCGCCGACCGCCTCGGCACGACAGGCGCAGAAGGTGACAAAAGAACTGTCCCCTTGTCACCTTCCCTCGCCCCAGGGCCGAAGGCGCGCCCGGGAACCTCGCGATGCCCCTTCCCCGCGTATCCGCGCATGAGGCAACCGGCTGAGCCGCCCCCACAAGGGGGATCCGGCTCAGTCGGTTCCATCCCCCTCCTCATTATCAACCTACCGTCCGTTCCCGCCACAATAATCCCACCCCCGCTCCCGCCGGTTTTTCCCCTGCGGCCGACGGGCCGGAACAAGGCCGCCCGAAACCGCACAAACGGCAGCGAACACAGAGAGATTGGCGAAGGAGCATGTGACTCGCGAAGGCGTGCCTTCGCGAGGGCTATCTTGGCGCGCGGGAGCAGAGCATAGGTCGCTTCGAGGACTGTTCGAAGCGAAGCGAGCCCCGCAGAAGCGGCCTTGGTTATGCGGGTGAAGCGCGCGCCTAGATTCCCTGAACCTGCGACTGAGCCAATCTGCTCTGAGCTCGCTGCCGATTCTGGCCTGCCGCGGCCTTGTTTCCCCGGCCCGCCCGGCCGCAAGGCGCAAAAATCCCCCGGCAGGAAGCCGGGGGATGGGATTATTTCTGGTACTTGGAACCGAAGTATTCGGTCATCTGGGCATCGGACAGCCCGAAGTATTTCTTGATGTCGGCCAGCACAGCCTTGTCGCGCTTGCCATCCTTATTGTAGGTGTAGAGGAAGTCCATGCTGTTGTTCCAGGCCTCGACGGTCTTGCCCCAGCGCGTGCGGTCAGCCTCAATCTCGGGCTGAAGGATGTTGCGCCAGTAGTCGAGCTCCTTTTTCACGTACTCCTCATTGAGGATGGTGTTCATCAGGTAGGCGTAGCGCTTGAGGAAAGCGTCCTTGCCGCGCTTCGAGTGAACGAGCTTGTAGATCAGGATGTGGCGGTCGTTGTTCTGGATGATGCCCGAGATCGGGTTCGCCTGTGTTGCGGCGGAGGGGTCGAAGCCCCAGTCCATATCGTAGAACATCCAGCGCCATTTGCCGTCGCCCTCGGTGGAGTTGAAGTAGCGGATGTTGGCAAGATCCTTGTCACCCATGTAGGAGCGGCAGATGTACCAGTCCATAAGGCTGTTGATGTCGACATGCTCTTCAAACCACTGGTAGTTCTCGTCGTTGTCGAGACTGTTGTTCTTGACGAATTTGACGATCTCGTTATAGCTCTTGATGCTGCCCTCCTCGACGTTGCCGTAGCCCGAGATCAGGTTGACGGAATCGGTCGAGACGTTGTAGTGGGTCGCAACGTAGTCGGCGCTGAAGCGCTCGCGCAGGAAGTAGATGCCCCAGAATTCGCCGCCGAGGTAAAGGACAACCGGCTTGCACGCCTGGGCGCACAGAGCGGTGTTGCCGATGACCATGTGCGTCATGAATTCGTCGCGGATCATCGTTCGGTACCAGTCTTCGGCACCGCCCTTTAAGAGCAGGGAGTTGAACTCCTCGATCTCGAGGTCGTCGAACACCTTGTAGTGGAGCTTGCCCGCGCCGTATGCGGAGCGGAAATGCACATTAAAATTCTTCTTCGGAAGGTCGCGGCTTCCGCCGTTGTTGCCGTGGAGGGTGATTCCTGCGGGGATGGAGAATTTTTCTTCGCCGTTCTCGATCAGGGTCATCATGACCTCGGCCTCGATGCCGCTGCCCTTCTTGTTCTTCTGGTCGACACCGTTCGGGCCGATCGTCGTCTCATACGGGCCGCTCAGAACCACGATCGGAAGCGTGTGCTTCTGGCCGACGACATAAGTGTAGGCGGCGTAGTCGCTCTCGCGGCCGTCCTTCACGGCCATCGTGCGGAGCGTCTTGACGCCGGAGATGGCGATGCCGTCCTTGTAGACCGACGAGGAGGTCGTCGGCTTGGTGCCGTCGAGCGTGTAGTAGATGGTTCCCTCGCCGAACAGCGTCACGGTGATCGGGTTGTCATAAACGCCGGAGACGAAATTTGCCTCGGGAACGGACGTGCGCGCCGCGTAGCCGGAGCCGTTCTCCTTGCCGGGCGTCGGCGTGTCGTAGTAGAGCCACTCGTCGCCGCTGCGGCCGTAGCTGGTATCCTTCAGAAGGTCGGCCGGAACCTTGATTCGGTCGACAAATCCATCCACGGTCGAGAGGTACACCTTCTCACCGTCGGAGCTGATCTTAAACGGCGCCTGATTGCCTTCGCCGACACCGTTGCAGTAGATGATGTAGCGCTCGCCGGGCGCAAGCGAATATGCCGGCAGCTGATACTTCTGCGGGATATCCTTGTCGTCCGAGATCCAGTACGAGGAGAGCTGGATCGCCGCGTCGGAGGCGTTGTAGAGCTCCACCCAGTCGGGGAAGGTGCCGTTCAGCTCGGCGTATTTGGTGTTCGAGGACATCGCCTCGGTAAACCGCAGGCCCGTCAAGGGCATCGTCTTCCAGTCGATTCCCGCCTCCTCCGTGGGCGACGGCTCGTCCGGGCCGGGCGTTCCGGTCACATCGACGCCGGGCGTCGTCTTGCCGGGCGCGGAGGTTACGGTCGGGGATTTGTCATCTCCGCCATCGTCCTTCGACGTAAAATAAATCACCAGTCCGAGAATCAGTATGATCGCCGCGATGCCGCCCCACAAAATGGCCAGGCGCTTTTGTCTGCGCTTGCGCTTTTTGCTGCTTCTGCTCGCCGCCGTCCTCGTTCCCGAAGTGCTTCGACCTGTTCCCGAAGAGCTCCGGCTTCCCGACGAACTCCGGTTCGTCGTCGGTCTCCGGTCTGTGTTCCGATCCATCCTCTCTTACTCCTTCCCGAGTTCCGCCGAATCCAGCAGCACCGTAAACGGCCCGTCGTTCAGCAGACGCACTTTCATGTCCGCGCCGAAGCTTCCGGTCTGCACGGCCACGCCGTAGGCATCGCGGAGTCTTCCGACCGCGTACTCATACAATCGCTCCGCCGAAGCCGGGTCACCCGCGCGAGTGAACGACGGCCGGTTTCCGTGACGGCAGTCCGCGTAGAGCGTGAACTGCGATACGACGAGCATCTCGCCGCCGACGTCACCGATGGAGCGGTTGGTCTTTCCGTTCTCATCCTCGAAGATCCGTAGGCTCACAAGCTTCTTCACCATCGCGTCCGCAATGGCCTCGGTGTCGGTGTCGCACACGCCGAGGAGCACAAGGTAGCCCTTGCCGATCTTCGCTATTTCATTTTCCGAAACGGTGACGGACGCCTCCGTCACGCGCTGGACTAAAAACCGCATTGTAAAACCTCATTTTCCGAACGGATCACTCTTCGCAAAATGCAATCTGATCCCCGTCCATGCTCTCGATGATCGCCAGCGAATGCACGCGAACGCCCTGTGCGCGAATGCGCGTGCCGCCGCCCTGGAAGCCCTTCTCGATCGCGATGCCGCAGCCCACAAGCGTCGCGCCGGCCTGGCGGACCAGGTCCATCAAACCGTCGAGCGCGCAGCCGTTGGCCAGGAAGTCATCCACGATCAAAACGCGGTCGCCCGGGTTTAAGAATCGCTTCGAAACGACGACGTCGTACACCTTGCCCTTCGTAAACGACGTGATCTTCGTCGCGTATACATCGGTGTCCATGTTGCGCCCGGAAACCTTCTTCGCGAAGACCGCGCGGCAGCCGAACTCCTCCGCCGCAACAACCGCCAGACCGATGCCCGACGCCTCGATCGTGAGGATCTTGTTCACGCCGGCATCCGCAAACTCGCGGTACCACTCCTTCGCCATCTCCCGGAACATCGCCGGGTCCATCTGATGATTCAAAAAGCTGTCCACCCGAAGAATCTCGCCGTCCTTCACGATTCCTTCCGAGAGGATTCGCTCCTCCAAGCTCTTCATCGCCGCGTCCTTTCCGCCCGCGCCGCGGGCTACATCTCCACCTTCGCAAAGGGGATCCCCTCCGCTGCCAGAATCGCCTCCTCGCGGTCCGAGCAGGTGAAGATCAGAATCTGCTCTCCGACGGTTGCAAGACGCCTAAGCGCGGAGCGCAGTCGCACGTTATCATAATACACAAAGCTATCGTCAAAAACAAGCGGCAAATGCTCTCCGGCATACATTTTTTCCGCGCTCGCAAGCCGCAGCGCAAGCGCCAGCTGCTCGACCGCGCCGGTGCTAAGAAGCGTGCTTTCCTTCGCCTTCGCGGAGCCGCCCGTGCGCACCGTAAACGCCTCGTCGACGGACAATTTGCCGTGGGCTCCGCCGGAAAATGCTGCCGCATATTCGGACACCGCGCGGTTCAGCTCGGTCCCGAAACTGTCGTGAATATTCGCCGAAATCTCGCGGATCGTATCCTCCGCAAGCTGTAATGCCGCAAGGTCCGTCTTCTCCGCCGCGAGCGTCCGCTCCGCTTCCGTGAGCTTCCGCTCCGCCTCGAGCATCTCGTCGGCGACGCCCTCGCCGTCCTCCAGAATCTGCGAAAGCCGCGCAATCCTTGTCGTGAGCGCTTCGGACTCGGTGATCAACCGCTCCCTGCGGCCCTGGTCCTGCACACTTCTCGCCAGGATCCGCCCGCGGATCCGGCTGATCGTTCCGTCCGTAAGCGTCGGCGCTTCGTTCTCCGGCTCAAACGCCGCAAGGTCCTCGCGAAGCTTTGCTTCCTCCGCCGCCAACATCTCCGCTGCAGCGGCGAGCTCCCGCTCCTGCTCGGCGATCTGCTCCGCCAGCGCCTCCGCGCGCGCCTTTCCTCCGACGGCTAAGTCACGCTCCGCATGGAGGCTGTCCTCCGTCGGCATCATCGCAATCTCGGCCGCCAGCTCCCGCTGCGCGTCCGACGATGCCTCCGCGGCCTTCCTTGCAGCAACTACCTCGCGGTAGCGCTTCGTAAGCTGCGCCCGCACGATCATCGCGCCCGCAAACACCGTTGCCGCGATCGTCGCCGCAACGATTCCGAGCCAGAATTTCCAGTCGGACCACAGGCTCGTCTGCTTCGCCGCGTCCGCGCCCTCGCGTCCTCCCGCAATCACAAGATACACGATCCACGCAGCCGCAAGCACCAACACCGCTGCCGCGGGAATCCACACACACGAAAGCTTCCGCCGTCTCGACGCGATGCGCGTCTCCCTGCGCTGCACCTCGGCGCGCGCGGCCTCTCTCGCCGCATCCTCGCGCTCCTTTGCGCGCAAAAGCTCGTCCATCCGCCGCTCGCGCTCCTCGATTGACGCAACGTCCGGAAGGTCCGCCAGAAGCTCCTCCCTCGTCCGTCTCTTCGCCTCGAGCGCCTCACACGCAATCTCATGCTCCGCCAGGTCGCCCCGGTACGCATCGTACCGCCGCTCCCACTCGGAAAATGCAGCCTCCTCGGCCCCGCCGTTCTGCGCTCCGAGCTCGCGAAGCCTCTCGGCATTTGTCTCCTTCTGCGCACGCACCTCCGCCAGGTCCTCCGCGACGCGGTCAAGCTCCGCCGTGCGCTTCGTTAGCGCTGCGATTGACTTCTGAAGCGCCGAGACGGTATCCGCGGTTTTGCGCTTTTCGATCATTTTCCGCCGATCCGCAAGTGCGGTCGTCGCCTCCGCCACATCGAGCCCGCGGTCCCTGCTCGCGCTAAGGTTCGCAATGTGGTTGGCGTACAGCACCGAGAGCGCCTCATCCGGAAGCGCGCTGCCCTGCGGCACCATGACCGTGTTTTCGTATCCCGCGCGCGTGAGCGCCGACCCAATCGCCGGCAGCAGCCCGTTCGGTGCGGGAATCTCACGCATCGAGGGGTACTGCTGCACCGACAACGTCTTCTCGTCCGCCGCAAAATCCCGCCACACGCGGTACTCCTTCCCGCCGACCTCGATGTCCATCGCGCCGCCGTACACGCCCGCGCCGTCCCACGGCTTGTAGCGCCGGTACGGGTCCGCCTTCGCGCGGCCCTTCTCCCAGCCGAAAAGCATCGCCGTCAAAAACTGCCGAAGCGTCGTCTTGCCCGCCTCGTTTCCGCCCGTAATCAGGTTGATCCCGTCGGAAAATGTATATTCCCGGTCGCGAAGCTTTCCGAAGCCCGCCGGGTACAATCCCTTGATCTTCATGCCCGTCTCCTGTCCGCTCCGACCTAAAATCCTCGTTTGTTCTGCCGCAAGAGTGCCGTCAGGCCCTCGTACAGCGCCTTCCTCGCCACCTCATCCGTCTCCGCGCGCTCTGCGAGCGCGTCGATGAACATGCCGATGAGGTTGTCAGCATTTGCCGCGCGAAGCGCCGCCAGGTCGTACTCCGGAAGCGTCCGGTCGACGACCTCCGTCACGTTCCCAAGCGCCGCCAATGCCTCCGCATCCGGTGCAAAATCCGCATCCCGCCGTCCCGTCAGAACGAACCGGTACAGATTCTCACCGCCGTCCGCGGCGATTGCCGCCGCTGCCGCATCCGCAAGACTTCCGGCCGTCGTCTCCGCCGTAAGCAGTATCTCCAGATCGCGGTACTCGCGCTTTGAAAACGGCACGAACGTCGCATCAGTCTTGTGCCGCCCCGCATCGTCCACGGTGATGCGCACCAGCGAATACCCGTGCGGGCCGGTCTCGTTCCGATCCAGAGGCTCCGGCGATCCCGGATACACAATCCCGGGCGCCAGCATGCCCGGCTTATGGATATGTCCGAGCGCCACGTAATCCCAGCCGTTTCCTGCAATCTTCTTAACGTCCAGCGGAGCGTCGGTAGCATCGCCGCCGTGCGCGAGCAGGATTCGAATGCCCGGCTCCGTCGGAACGATGTCGTCATAGATGCCCTCGGTCACATTTTGCGAGCGGAAGCTTCTTCCGTACACGGTCGTCCCGAGCTCGGGCAGGTACACTTTCTCCGCCTCCGCGCCCGCAAACATCGTCACCCGCGCGCCATCTGCCGCGTCCTCGGGCGCATAGCCGTTCGCCGCAATCCACGCCGGATAGTTCGACCGCGCGGAGATGTAATCATGGTTGCCCGCGATCATCACGACGCGCGTCTTCGCAAGCTTTCCGAACTGATACGCGACGTCCTTTAGCTCGCGCACCAGGGGCGCCTTGTGGAACAAATCGCCGGCGATCAGCAGAAGGTCCGCCTCCAGCTCGTTGCACGCCGCGACGAGCCGCGGCAGACTCTCCGCAACTTCCCTCGCGCGCTCCTTCCCGATCGGAAGGTCCTTCTCCGGCTGCATCCCCAGATGCAGATCCGCCGTATGAATGATGGTAATCGACTCGCCCATACCGTCTCCTCGCATTTTCCGCGGCATACCCGCGACACCTAGAATTGTACCACATTTTCCGCATAAAGAAAAGCGCCCGGGAAGCTCCCGGACGCTTTGCGATTCGTCCTGTCTAATCGGTTTGTCTGCCCGAGGGCGCTTAGCGCTCCACGTAGCCGACCACCAGCGTGTAGTTGTTCAGCATGTCGTCCTCGCTTGCGAAGAAGTGGTCGTACAGCTGATTGTAGCGAACAATTCCGGTCGAGCCGTTGCTTCGGTTGCAGTTGCCGTTGTCGATGTAAAGGAAGCCCTTCTCATCGTAGCCGGCAATGATGAAGCAATGCGAGCCCGCCTTGTGGCTGTGCGCGACGCGAATCCACAATCCTTCCGGATGCTTCGACAACAGCCGCGCGATATAATCCTTGTTGGTTCCCTTCCAGCGCGTCTTCTGCAGCGTGTAATCGAACGTCACCGTGTACGTTGTCGGATCCACGTTGCGCGAACCGTACGCGTTAATGATATCAAGGCTCTTGCGCGAGTTCACGCCGTCGTTGTTGAGCTTCTCGCCGCCGGACCCGCCGACATTGTTGTACGCGGAGAAGCACCGCGGCATCGCCGAAACCGACATTCCCGCAACCCAACCGTTGTTGTTGCAGTTCGCCGTCAGAATGTCTCTGATATCATAGAAATAATCTGCCCGAAGAAGTCCGTCGTACGCGAGCGCCCGGTTCATCAGCTCGACAAATGCCGCGTCCGAACACCACGTGTTCTTTCCGTTCCCGTCTGCGAAGATCCGGCACGTTCCGAAATTGAACGTCGAATACTCCCCTCTTCGGAATGCATTGAAAAATACCTGCGAAAAATCAAACTGTCGATTGACAACGTCAAATCCGCATTCCCAGTGTGCATACACGTGCGTCGCGATTGTCGCGGTCTCCGCGGTCACCCGCTCGCCGTCCCACGGGTCCGTATACCACCCGAGGAAAATGCACTTCGGCCGGTACGCAGGCGTCTGCTCGACGCTCGCACCGTACTCAATGGACGAAATCGTTTTTGTCTTCTGTGCCTCTCCATTCAGAGTTCCGACATGACCATCCGGTGCGTTGGAGTCAAAAATAACCTCCACCGTAGATCCGAGCGACACACTTATGGCGTCAGCCCGCTCGGTCATCTGAGAGAAAAGACACACCAGCATCGCCAACACGATCGTTAACGACACTGCTCGTTGCTTTCGTTGCACGAAACTGTATCCTCCTGCTTGTCTGTTGCAACCCAACGACTCTTCTCTTCCCCCGTTGATCCACGGTCGAAGGGCAAGTGCGATTGTACCACACTCCACCCCGAAAAGTCAACCCTTGCCCCTTTTGGCCCCCTTCCGGGCCAACTCTTCCACGACGTGTTTTCCGTCATTTCCCGACTCGGAGGACGGAAATCCTTCGCGGAAAGAGACGACCGGAAGGCAGCCCGATAGGAGGTCCGTGCCATCTCCCCCGGATAGTCCGTTGCCGAACGGCCGGCCCGGAAAAAGGGCCTGTTCGAACAAGCATATGACTCCCAACGGCGCGGCCGTTGGGAGGGCTATCTTAGCGCGCGCAAGATCGATTAGGGCGTTTCGAGGACTGTCCGAAGCGAAGCGAGCCCCGCAGAAACGCCCTTGCCCATGAGATCGCCGCGCACGCTTAGATTCCCTGAATCTGCGCGTGAGAATAGGTCCTTTCTTATCGGGCCGGCGGTTCGGGCACTTGACATCCGGGGTGTGCTATGCTAGAATCTGGGCGCATATTCAACTACGACGGAAGCCGCGCGCGGGACGCGCGCCCTGACGTCCAAGAAAGGTGGTATTTTCCATGAAGAAACTGATTTCGATTCTTCTGTGCCTCGCGCTGGTGTTCGGCGTGACGGCCTGCGGAAGCTCCGACAACAACACAACGACTACGCCGACGCAGGCAGCAACGCCTACGGAGAGCGCTAACCCGACCGACACGCCCGCCGAGCCGACCCCGACGGAGACGCCCGCCGTTCGCGAGAATGTGAGCGTCGCGGTTCTCAAGGGACCCACGGCCATCGGCATGCTGAAGCTGATGGACGACGACGAGAAGGGCACGTCGAAAAATGACTACGACTTCACGGTAGCAGGTTCCGCCGACGCGATTGTCGGCTCCGTGATCAAGGGCGACATCCCGATCGCGGCCGTTCCCTGCAACCTGGCAGCAACGCTTTGGAACAAGTCGAACGGCGGTGTGACGCTTCTTGCAATCAACACGCTGGGCGTCCTTTACATCCTCGACACCGGCACGAGCGTGCAGAGCGTCGCTGACCTCAAGGGCAAGACGATCTACGCAACCGGCGCCGGCACGACCCCGGAGTACACGCTCCGCTACCTCTTGACAACCAACGGCATCGACCCCGACAAGGACGTCACCATCGTGATGCTCTCCGAGGCGAGCGAGGTTGCCGCGAAGATGGCTTCCGCCGAGGGCGACACGATCGCCATGCTCCCGATGCCCTTCGTAATCTCCGTTCTTTCGCAAAATGAGAAGGCACGCATCGCCCTGGATGTCACCAAGGAGTGGGAAAAATCCAACGACTCCACCGTTGTGACGGGCGTCATCGTTGCCAACACCAAGTATCTCAACGAGCACAAGGCGACGGTGGATGCATTTTTGGACGAGTACGCGCTGAGCACGGCTTACGCGAACGAGAACGTCGACCAGACCGCCGAGCTCGCGGAGCATTTTGACATTTTCAAGGCCGCGGTTGCGAAGAAGGCGATCCCGTACTGCAACATCGTCTACAAGACCGGCGCCGAGATGAAGGCCGCCGCTTCCGCATACCTGCAGGTGCTCTTCGATGCCAACAACGCATCCGTGGGCGGCAAGATGCCTGACGACAGCTTCTACTACAACCGCTGATCGACCTCGGAAAAAGCAGCATTTTCCGAAGAACGTTTGCGAAAAATGAAACCGAACGACTGCGGGGCGCCTCGTGCGCCCCGTAAATTTTTCTTGACTCCGGGGCGGAAATGTTGTATAACATACTCACAAGGTAATTGTGGTTTACCTGCTTGCGCAAGCAACGAGGAACAGGAGGTATTTAATCAATGTACGACAACGATTTGATCAATCAGTTTTCCGAAGCATTTCACGACATGCTCGACACGCTCGACAAGGGCCTGCGCGACGGTGTCGGCGAGATCAAGGATTTCAAGAAGAATGTGAAGCGGAACGGTCTGTTCGGGGAGAAGAAAGAGGCGCCTAAAACCAACTATCGCGCACCGTTCGCCAAATTCACCAAGAACCTGAAGGTTCCGGATATCGAGAATCCGTTCACCAAGGGCCGCAAGATTCACGCGGACGTCATCCGCACCAACGGAAAGATCACCATCCGCGCCGAGCTGCCCGGCTATGACAAGTCCAACATCCGCGTCGACTACCGCGACAGCGAGATCATCATCCGCGCGAACCGCGAGTTCGAGGACATCACCCCGGGCGAGACGGAAAATCCTTCCAACTACGACCGCTACTCCGACCGTTACTACGGCAAGGTGGAGCGCGCCTTCAAGGTTGGCAAGATCGACGTCACGACCGTGCGCGCGAACTTCTCGAACGGCATTCTGACCGTCACCTGTGACGCGCCGGAAGAGACCTCTTCCATCAACATCGACTGATCCCCGGGAACTTCCGGGAAACACAAATGCCGTCGGCGAAAGCCGGCGGCATTTTCGTTGCTTTTTTCGTAAAATTCACCCGGACGTCAGCCGGATCCCGGCCTACCCGCGCGCAAGCCGCGCCAAAAGGCCGATCAACAGCTTCCACGTGCGCTCCACGGACGCAATCTCCATGCGCTCCGCGGTCGTGTGGATGTCGAGGATGTTCGGGCCGAAGCTGATCGCGTCGACCTCGGGCATGTGCTCGATGATCAGTCCGCACTCAAGGCCCGCGTGAATCGTCTTCACGACCGGCTCGCTGCCGTACTGCTCGCGGTACTCCGCGATCCACGCGTCGCGCAGCGGCGAATCCTGCTTGTACTGCCAGCCCGGATACTCGGCCTGCGTGGTCGTGTGCCCGCCGCACAGGGACGTCAAAAGCGCGATCTTCTCGGCAAGCAGCTGCTTCTTCACCTCAACCATGCTTCGCACGGAGCTGTCCACGATCACCGTCTCGCCGACCGTGCGCACGATGCCCACGTTGTTCGACGTCTCCACGAGCCCCTTGGGCTCCACGCTCATCTCGCTCACGCCGAACGGCACGAGCAACAGGAAATCGAGAAGCTTTCGCACGCTCTCCGCGTTCATCACGCGGTAGCTGCCCTCCTGAATCATGAATTCGCCACCATTTTCCGTTTCTTCAAGCGCAAATGAGACACCCGGCTCCTGCATCCGGTACGCGTCCAAAAGCTTGCGCTCGGCCGCATCAAATGCTCTGCAGATCTCATATCTCTCGTAATCGTTGACGCAGATCACCATCTCCGCCGACGTCGGAATCGCGTTGTCCTTCTCGCCGCCGCAGATCCACAGGGGCTGCAGCATTTTCCCGCAGTTCATCGTCTCCAGAAGCTCCGCCAAAAGCAGAATCGCGTTCGCGCGGTTCTTGTCGATCTCCGTCCCGGAGTGGCCGCCCTTGCAGCCTCGAACCGCGATGCGCAAAAGGTTACCCGAAACCGTGTCGCGCGTCACCGGGAACACCGACTCCTGCGTCAGACCGCCCGCGCAGCCGACCAGCAGAATGCCCTCGTCCTCGGAATCGAGGTTGAGCCAAATGCGCCCCGCCACATCCTCCGGCCGAAGCTCCTTCGCGCCGTCCATGCCGGTCTCCTCGTCCACCGTCGCCACCAGCTCAATCGCCGGATGCACGATCTCCTCGGACGCCAGCACCGCCAGCCCGTACGCGATCGCAATGCCGTCGTCGCCGCCCAGGGACGTGCCCTTGGCGAAGAGATACTGCCCGTCCGGCGTGATCGCCAGGTCAAGCCCCTCGTGCTCGAGGTCCTTCGCGCAGCCGGGCTCCTTCACGGCCACCATGTCCATATGTCCCTGCAGCACCACCGCCGGCGCGCCCTCGCACCCCGGCGTCGCCGCCTTCTTGATGATCACATTCCCGCACGGCTCCGTCACGCACGCAAGCCCGTGCGCCGCCGCAAACTTCTGCAAATACTCCTGAATTCCCTTCGTGTTGCCCGACCCGTGCGGGATCGCGCAAATCTCCGCAAAATACTTCCTTACTTCCTTCGCCGTAATCTCGGTCGCCATGTCGTCTCCTCCTCATCCCGGGCGCCACCCGCGCCCGCAATTCTACCTGTAGAATAGCACAAAACCGCCCCGTTTTCAACGTCTCGCCGCGCCTCCGCGCCCGAAAATCCCAAACACGAAAAAGCCGGAAGACTTGCGTCTTCCGGCCTTTTCGGAAAGTGTTAATAACAAAGGTGAATACTTGACAACCATGTTTGTGTTTGAGGCGGTTAGGATGTCTTTTCTCTGGCCTTAGTATAGCATCCCAAAAGAGGAATCTCCACCACAGATTTTGCCCATCCTGCCTCCCCCTTCCAAAACCGCCGCAAAATTCACCAAAAAAGCAATGATTTCCGTCAAAACCGCGTTTTATGCCACTCCTTGCCCCTGTCCAAGGCCTCCTTTGCCTCCCGCAAAGAACTCAACAAAAAAGGCGGAGTCAGTCTCCGCCAATAATAGATGTTTGAGCGTAGCGAGTTTCGACGGAACGGCCTTTCGATATTCGTTTGAAGCGGGCGCTTAGATGCCCCGTGCAGCTGACGCGGGCTTTGCTGAGCCTCTGCCCGAATTCCTTCCGGGAGGCAGAGCCCCGGCGTCCGAACGCTCAGCCGCCTTACGCCTTAAACCGGTAGCCGACGCCCCAGATGGTTTCGATGAACTGAGGGCTACCCGGAACCGGCTCGATTTTCTCGCGGATCTTTTTGATGTGCACCGTCACGGTCGCGATCTCGCCGACAACCTCCATCTCCCAGATGGCGCGGAAGAGTTCGTCCTTGGAGAAGACCTGGTTCGGGTGCTCCGCAAGGAAGACGAGGAGGTCAAATTCTTTGTTCGTAAAGAGGCGCTCTTCGCCGTTCACGAGGACACGGCGGGCGGATTTGTCGATGTGGAGAGAGCGAATCTCGATGACATCGCTGACGGAGCGGGAGCCCGAGCCGGTGAGGCGCGCATACCGGGAGAGGTGGGCGCGAACGCGGGCAGTGAGCTCGGAAGGGCTGAAGGGCTTGGTGATGTAGTCGTCGGCACCGAGGCCCAGGCCGCTGACCTTGTCGGCTTCGTCCTTTTTGGCCGAGACAAGGAGGATCGGGATGTTTTTGGACTCGCGGATGCGCTTGCAGACGCTGAAGCCGTCAAGGCCGGGAAGCATGATGTCGAGGATGACAAGGTCGAAGTCCTCCTCGAGGGCGCGCGCAAGGCCAAGGGAACCGTCGCCGGCAAGTTCCACGCGGTAGCCCGACTGCTCCAGGTAGTCGCGCTCCAGCTCGGCGATGGCCTCCTCGTCCTCAATGATCAGGATGGATTGTTTATTTTCCGATTCCATAAAAAACCTCCGTTACCGACGTCAGACTACGGCAGTTGCTCCGCATGCTTCGGGAGCGTGAAGCTGATGGTGGTCCATTTGCCGGGGGCGCTCGAGGCCTTCACAGACCCGCCGTGCGCGCTCACGATGGACTTCACGATCGAAAGGCCGATGCCGTTGCCGCCTTTTTTCGTACCGCGGGACGCGTCGCCGCGGTAGAAACGATCAAAGATGAAGGGCATGTCGGACGCGGGGATGCCGCAGCCGTTGTCCGTGACCGAGAAGCGCACGAAATCGCCCTCCTCGTCCACGCCGACGGAGATGCGCCCGTCCGGCTTGTCCATGTATTTTTCGGAGTTTCCGATGATGTTGACGAGCACACGCTTGATGTGCTCGGGATCAAACACCGCCGTGAGGCTCTCCGGAATGTGCTCCTCGCACGAGATCGTCACGCCGCGTGTCTCGAGGTCAAGCGAAAGGTCCTCGATGCAGTCCGCTAGGAAGCCGTGGACCTGCATTTCCCGAAACTCGTACTTCATCGCGCGCTGCTCGATCTTCGCGAAAAATGTCAACTCCTCCACCATGCGCTCCATGTCGGTCGCCTTGGTGTGGATCGTCCGAAAATACCGCTCGCGCTTCTCGGGCGTGTCCGCGACGTTGTCAAGAAGGCCCTCGGCGTAGCCGCGGATGGCCGTAAGCGGCGTCTTTAAGTCGTGACTGATGCTCGCGATCATGTCGTGGTAATCCTGCTCGTAGCGCCGGCGGCTCTCCGTCATCTCTTTCAGGTTCACGCGCATCGACTCGAAGTCCGCCTGCAGCCGCCCGATCTCGTCCTTCTTGCCGACCGGCAAGGCACAATCAAGGTTTCCCTTCGCAATCTGGTTCGCCGCCTCGTTGATCGCCGAGAGCGGCACGACAACGCTTCGGGTGAGCCACCGCACAACAATCAGCGTTGTGATCGTCAGCACGATCAACATCGCGATCAGCGCCTCGAAAAATGTCTTCTTCCACTGCGGCAGCACGTGGTTGATGTCCGTGATAAAGAACAGCGACTGCTCCGACCCGTCCTCGCCGCGCATGTCAATCTGGCGGATCAGCGCATGTGACTCGCCCTCCAGGTATATGCTCTTGTCGCTCTCCTCGTCCGGCTCCCGGAAATCGGGAAGCGGCGACTCCAGCTTGTCATAAAAGTCGGGGTTTCCGTTATACACGATCAACCCGTCCACACGGAAGCATAAAAACGTGTGCTTCTCCGAAAGGCCTGCGTTTCGCTCCGAAAGCCACGCTGGGTCATTGACCAGCAAAGGGTCATTGCGTACCGTCTCGAGCAGGTCGTTGTAATCGTCCCTCGTCAGGCTCTCAAACAGCGAAGGCGAGTTTTGAATGACCTCGAACGTGTCGGTCTTGACGTTGTACGAAACCGACAGCAGATGCACCTGAAACCTGAGAATCAGGGCAACCACGATCGCAATTGCCAGAAGCGGCAGTAACAGACAGAGGATGATGGCAATGAGAATTCGCCTTCTAAGACGCATGGTCGCCTCCTGGGTTGCCGGGGAGCATTTTCCGCGCTCCCTTCGGAAAATACGGCACGGGAGCCCTGCCCCCGCGCCGTGATCATCAATGAAACTTACTTGTCGTACTTATACTCGCCGTCCTGGATATACTCACCGTTTAAGACACGTCTCATCAGGCCCGAGGACTTCGCGATCGAATCCACATCGAGAACCGCTACCCACAGCTTCGTGCTCGGCATCGCATCGCAAAGCGCCCAATCGCCGCTCGCCACCGTCTCATACGACGTGATGTGCCAGTTCGCACCGTCACTCGACTGCATCGTCGCCAGCTGCGCGATCTGCGAAACCGTGATGTCCGTCTGGAAGCTCTTCGACAGCGTATTCAGGAAGCTTTCGTAATTCGAGAGCACCTTCGAGGATGTCACCTTGTTGATCAGGCCCTTGATGACCTCAATCTGGTGCTTTCCTCTCGTATAGTCGCCGCCCGGAACGTTGTGACGCTCGCGCACGAACGAGAGCGCCTGTGCTCCGTTCATATGCATCATGCCCTTGCGGTAGTTGTATCCGTCCTCGGAAGTAAACGTGTACAGCGACTGCGCATCCACACCGCCGAGAACATCCACAATCTTTACAACGCTCGAGAAATTCACTCTCACATAGAAGTCCACCGGCACGCTGTAGAGGTGCTCCAGCGTCGCCATCGAGTACTGCGGACCGTAGATGCCCGCGTGCGTGAGCTTGTCGCGAAGCTTCCTGGTCTTGCCCGGAATATGAACGTAAGCGTCTCGAGGCGTCGTGACGATCGCAATCTCCTTCGTCGTCGGGTTGATACACATCAGAAGGTTCACGTCGCTTCGGCTTCTCGCGGAAATACCGCCGAAGGTATCGATACCGCTCAAAAGAACTGTGAACGGAGTCGTCGAAAGGTCAATTCCGGAGTTGTCCGGCCGCTCTTTAAATTCTGCCGGCTGGAACGGATCCGGCGTCGGTGTCGGGTCACCCGGCTTAAGCGTCGGTGTCGGTGTCGCGTTCGGATCCTCCGGCTCATCCGTAGGCTCGGGATCGTCGGGAACCGAAGGAATCGAAAGAGTCAGAATCGAACGGGTACTGCCGGTAAACGACGCATCCATCTCCATCGCATCGTACGCAGCGTCAATGATCTCCGCGTACAACCCCTCGATAAATACCGCCTGCACCTCCCCGTTTCGAAGCGCCTCCGCTGCCTCGATGCGGGAATCGTAACCGCGAAGCGTAAGCGACGTGCCGGCTTTCTCCGAAAGCGCCTCCACAGCCTTCGCCATCGCGATGGTGCGGCCCTCAGCGCCGTATGCAATCTTGTATCCGGTCGCATCGGAGAGCTCCTGCGCAGGGTCATCCGTGCGCACATACAGGCAGTAATCCTCGGTCGTAACCGCGTCGCCGGAATCGATGCCGGCCGCGTTGCCGAGCTTATCCTGCAACGATCCGAGCAGCATCAGCATACCGATCACGATGCACGTGAACGTTACCGAGGCGTATTTGCCGATGACCTGAAGGTTCTTGAGGTACTGCAGCAAAACAGCAACCGCCAGCAGGAACACCAGAAGCATCGCGAGCATCGTCAGAATGTGCGACATGTTGTTGCTCTTAAGCACAACACCAATCAGCTCCTGCTGCTCCTTGTTCGCGCACAATTTGCCGAAGCACACGATATACGAAATCACCTGAACAAGGATGATTATAAGCGTCAGCACATGGTTCACGGAATCGGAGAACCACCAGAAGCACAAAAGCGATACCGCACACAGGCAGAACATCAAAAGCGTCACATCCGCGCGCATAAAGTCGTTGCGGAAATGCAGAACGACGTAAAATGCACCGACCATCAAAACGATGGTGCAAAGAGAAGCCATAAGTCGAACGCGCGACCAGTTTCCCTTCTCCTTCCTGGGCGCCAGCAGCGTATGAACCGCTGCTCCGATCACCAAAAGCGCCGCAATCAGGAAGACGCACAAAAACTCGGTGGCACCGAACACGCCCTTAAGACCCATCCAGACAGCCGCGAGCGCCCAGGCAAGAATCTCAAAGCCGAACGCGCCGAGGATAAACCACGACCGCTTCTTCTTCGGAACCAGAAAATACGCAACAATCGCACCGATCAGCACCAAAGCCGTAAGCACCGCCGCGCGAATGATCAAAGGCAGAACAACGCCGCCGAGACCGACGTCTCTTGCAAGCGATGCACTGATCACAAAAACGACCAGGATCATCTGCGCATACATCACCATGGCAATGATGCCGGCCCGTTCTTTCTTAAGTGTCATACAACCTCCCTGCGCACTCCCGGAGCACTCCCCTAAGACTCCCGATTTTGACGGCGCAAACCATTTTCCCCTCTCGCCGCCTCGTGCGCAAAATGCACTCGCATTATAGACTATCTGCCCCGAAAAAGCAAGTCTTTCACAGAAGACTCACGTTCCCGGGGCAGGTAACTGTTTCTAATTCTCGTCGAAAAATGCTACTCCAGCTTCGATCCGCACTGCGGGCAGAAGTTCGGTGCGCCGTCAACCGGAGCAAGCCATCCGCAGGACTGGCACTTCTTGCGAGGCGCCGGCTTCTTGGTGCCGCAGTTGCTGCAGAACGCGCCGTCATTCGAGCGACCGCAGGACGGGCACATCCAGTTCGGTGCAGCCGTCTTGAACTCGGTGTGCGTCGTAAGCGGCTTCGGCTCGGGCTTCTTGGTACCGCAGTTGCTGCAGAATGCACCGTCGTTCGAGCGACCGCAAGAAGGACACATCCAGTTCGGAGCCACGTTCGAGAACGTGTTCGCCGTAGGCTGAGCCGCAGATGTCGGAGCTGCCTGAACATTTGCCGTCGGCTGCGCCGCGGAAATCGGAGCTGCCTGCGAAGCGGCAACCGAAACCGGAGCCTGCTGGCTGCCGAGCGCGGACACCGATGCCACCGAGCTGTTCGCACTGCCGGAAGCAGCGGAAGCGGCCACGTTCGCCTGCGCCATCATGCTCAAAAGATCGGCACCGGTCAGCGGCTGAGCGTTCGCATACGTCTGCGTGATCGTGATCGGCTGGCCCGTCAGAGCGTTGCGAATCTGCTGGCCCATCAGCTCAAACTGATGATATCTTGCAGACTGCATACCCTCAACGCGGGTGGTATTTAAGTTGATGTCGATCTCGTCGAACCACTTCCAGTTCACGCCGATGACAACCTTGAAATCATAGAAATAGCGATAGCGAGGCGGGTTGTAGCTCACGCGGTTGCCGTTCGCATCCTTGGAAAATTCCTCCTCGCGCTGCTCCTTCACGTCGAGATCGCAGCGGGTAACCGCCGAGAGCGGCAGGATGTCGGGGTTATCCTTCTCAAAATTCCCGGGCGCCGCATACGTCACCACGAAATTGCCGTTTGCGGTGTCCACGTAAACCTTCTTGGAATCGCCGTAAACCGCGTTCACATTGAACGTCGCGAGTCTCGCGCGGTTCGCCTCGCGCTCCGCAAGGTGCTCCTTCATCTCCGCAACGGTCGTCTTTCTGCGGCCGCTGAAGAACGGGGACATCTTCTTGTTGCAGGCCGAGCACATGTTGCCGTCCTCAAGCTTGTGATTCCCCAAGAAGCTGATCTTCTCACCGCAAATGTCGCAAAACTTCTTGTCAAACAAACCCATACAAAAGAACCTCCTGTTTTAAAATACGCGCCTGCCGGGCCCCACGGTCCGACAGAAACATTGTATCGCAAGCAGCCGGAAAATGCAATCCGCTTCCCGCCGCTAGGATTCTTTCTTCACACTCTGCTGGTACGCAGAGTACGCCATGCCGGTGTACTTCTTAAAGCACCGCGCAAAATAGTTGGGATCCGGAATTCCGATCTCCTTCGCCACCTGGTACGGCTGCTTCCCCGCCAGCGCCGCACGCTTCGCATGCTCCATGCGGCACGCAAGCAGGTAGTCGACCGGGCGCTCGCCCGTCTCGCTCTTGAACTTCCGGCTTAAGTAACTCTGGTTAAAGCCGAACGCCTTCGCCACCTTCGACACGTTCATATCGACCTCAAAATACCGCGTCTGAATGTATTCCTTTACCTTCTCAAGGCTGTACGACGCCTTTGCAACGGAGGAGATTTCCGGCTCCTCACCCCTCGCCTCGCGTTGATTATTCAGATAAAGAAACAACCGTCTCAGCGTGTCGTTGATATCCTTTTTCTCGATCGGCTTCAGGCGATAGTCGAACACGCCGATGCCGATACACTCGCGCGCATATTGAAACTCGTCGTACGCGGAGAGCACCACGATCGCCATGTCCGGATACCGCACTTTGGCGAGCTTGGAAAATTCAATCCCGTCCATGAACGGCATCTGCACATCCACAAAGCACACGTCCGGCTGCAGATCGTCGATCGTGTTGATCGCTTCGATGCCGCTCGCCGCCGTGCCCACAATCTCCATATTGTAAGCCGACCAGTCAATCATTTTCGAAAGAAGCCGATAGATTGCCGGCTCGTCGTCAATGATCATCACCCGATACATAAGCTAGTCTCCTTTCTGGTCCCGAAGAACCAGCGTAATCTGCGTATACTCCCCTTCCTTGCTCTCGATCGTGTAGCAGTCGTCCCGCTTCTCAAAGTAGCAGAACCGCTCGATCGTCCGCCGGAGCCCGAAATGCTCCTCGGAATCCTTCATGATGTTGGCCACCAGACTGCCGCGCATGCCGACGCCGTTGTCGTACAGCTCCACATGCACCTCGTCGCCCTCCCGGAACACGCGGATCCGGATCGTACCGAACTCGCCCTTCGGGCGGATGCCGTGGTACAGACTGTTCTCGATGATCGGCTGAATCGTCAGCTTCGGCAGCCGAAGCGAAAGGCACGACTCGTCAATCTCGTACACATCCTCAAAAATCTCGCCGTAGCGAAGCTTCTGAAGCTTAAGATATTTCTTCGCAATCTCGATCTCCGTCGCAAGCGACACCTCGTTGCTGCCGTTGCTAAGGAACTGCCGGTAGAAGCTGCCGAGCGTCTCCAGTGCATCGTACACCTGCTCGCGGTCGGTGTCCTCGTCCACCGCAAGGCTCGCGATCATCTCGATCGTATTATACAGAAAATGCGGCTTGATCTGCTGCTGCAGCACGTTGATCTCCGTCTTGTGAACCGTCTCCTCCTTCTCGAGAAGCTCGTGGATCAGCCGGTTCATCTCGACCATCATCTCGTTGTAGCTGTCCTTGAGCATACCGATCTCATCGTCGTACGTGACGATCGATGCCCGCCGGAACAGACCCTTCTTGACGGACTGCATCGACCCCGACAGCATACGGATCGGCCTCGTGACGTAGCGGCGGATCATCGCATCCAGCCACAGCAACGCGGCCAGCATCAGCGCCGTCGACGCCAGCGGAATCGTGATGAATTTGTAGGAAAGATTTTCCCACAACAGGAAATGCTCCACACACACGATTGTCATGTCCGTCTCCGGGATTGCATACTCCGCATAGATATCTCTACGGAAAATCCCGCTCGTCACAAACGACGTCGTCCCCTTCTTCGCCGCCGTCTCGCGGTAGCGGTCAAAAATCTCCGTCCCCGAATTGCCGGTGACCGTGATGGAAAGGCCGTTGTGATCGAGGAATTGATACTCTCTCCGCTCCAAATCCTCCCCGACCAGCGTGTCCATCAGCTCGGAGACATAAAAGTTTGCGCTTAAGTACCCGATCTTCTCCTGCGTCTTCGTGTCGTTATAGACGCGCATCATACTCATGATGCTCTGATCGGGAATGTTGAAGATACCGTCACCGTTCTTCCAGACAACGTATTTGCCGTGCTTCTGCGCAAGCGCCGAGCGCCACGGATCCTCCGCAAACCGCTCCACGCGGAACACCCGCACGTCCTGCTGCAGACACGCGTACTTCAAGTCCTCGCGCACCACATACACAGAGCACACCTCATCGTACGGAACCATCACGTTCCGCATCGATGCGAGCGCATTCCGCTCCAGATTCTTAAACGTCGCCTCGTCCGCATCCGCAGCCTTCAGATCATACGTCAGATAATCCTGCACGTCCTCGTCCATCAAAATCAGGAATGTGAACGCATTGACCTTCTCCACCTTCGACCGGATCGTCCCGCCGATTGTCAACAAATTCGCCTTCAGCGTCTTCTGCGCCGACTCCACGCTCTGCCTCTGAAACAGAAAAATGAACAGCACGAACATGAAAATGATATACAGAATCGACGTCAGCAAAAACAACCGCCGCAACTTCTGCTTCAACGGCAAGGAACGAAACGGATGATTCTTCATATCGCTTTAGACACCCCCTGCCGAAACAAAACGGCAAACCGACAACCAGTGACAGTGCAACAAAACTCTCCTTCATGATAGCAAAAACATCTCATATTTTCAACCATAATACATCGCCGCCAGGCGCGTCTGACACAATATTGTGGGGCCCCCTGCGCTTGTCTGCGACACGGTTTTCCTGCCTGTTTTGTTTGTTGGGGAATCTTTGCGGGCGCGCTGACGCGGGAAGCGCGGGAATCCGATGTGAACGAGGCTTCCCTCGGCCGGGCGATCGTCGTCCTCGGAAGCATTGCTACTCGAGCAGGCCAAGCCTGCGAGAGGGCTCATCTTAGCGCCCGGGAGAATGCATAAAGGCCGCATCAAGATGTTTGAGCGAAGCGAGTTTCGCAGATGCGGCCTTTCGATATGCGTTTGAAGCGGGCGCTTAGATGCCCCGTGCAGCTGACGAGGACCACGATCTGCCCGTTGCCCGAGCCCGGGAAGCCTCTTGCGAGACTCTGTTCCCCGCGCTTTCCGCGTCCGCGCCCGCTTAGATTCCCAAACAAAACAGGCCCGGAAAACCGGGCCTGTTTTGCCTTATGCGCAAACAAATATAAGTGAAGTAGTGTTCATCGCGAAACGTTGTTGCGCGCTCCGTGATCGGAGCATCCTCTGCGTTGTGTTTACCTCGACAGGGTCGGCCGCGCGGGGGATCCCGGCGGCCAGCCGCTTCACCCGCATCGCTGCAGACGAAGCTTTCATTCGAGGTCTTGTGCGTATATTTGGAAAAATGTTACGATGATGGCAAATTCATTATCGCTTCTGCGAAAGTTTCTCGGCCATGTTCCTCACAAACTGCCTTGCATCGATGGTACCGTTGTACAGATCGGTGAGGTTTTTGAGGTATTCGTCCTTGTCGTCGGCGACCATCAAAGTGTCGAACCAGAGCGTGAAAGACGTAGCGCCTTCGCAGGTTTCCGCGATTTTTTTCGGAAGCGGCAGCACCGCGGAAGTGTCGTAATCGACGTTCCATGCGGGTGTGCCCGCACCGCTTAAGTAGGAGCGGCGCGAAACCGAGCGGGCAAGCAAAAATGCAATTTCCGCAGCCTCCTCGGGGTGCTCGGAATATCGGTTTACCATGAGGGTGTCCGCCGAACCGCCCATGAAGTCGGTTGCGGAAGCATTTGCCTCATTGATCACCGGAACCGGGAAGAAATCGAAATCTTCCGGGTTTTCGCAATTCTTCGGATCGTAGAACAGGCCGGCCATCCAAGAACCCGTGACGTACATCGCGGACTCGCCGCGGTACAGCTTTTCGAGCGCCTGATCGTTGTTGATCATGCCGGCGCGGGGGTCCATGTAGCCGAGGTCGATGAACCTTCGGAATGCCTCCGTGCCCTCGATGAAGGCGGCACTGTTGTAGGAGCCTTCCTTGTCGGTCAGCACCTTCGCAAGCCTCTCGGGCCCGACGGTCTTCAGGATCACCGCATCGTAGAGCATCGCCAGAACCCAGGAGTTGTCGGACTTGGCCGCGTTGCCGATCGGGATGATACCCGCCGCTTTGAGCTTCTCGCAGCAATCGATCCACTCGTCGTATGTCGTGGGCGTCGCTTCGATGCCCGCCGCGGCAAATGCCTGCTTGTTATAGAAAACTACGGAAATCGGGGTGACGTACGGGATTCCGTACAGCTTGCCGTCGTAGCGGGCGGCGAGCTTGCTCTCGGGGAGCTCGTCACGGTATTTTTCGTAGAAGGAATCGAGTTCCAGAACCTTGCCGGACGCCACGAACGCTTCGGAAAATCCACCCGCCCACGTGTAGAAAATGTCGGGCAGCTGATTCGCCTTGACCTGAATCGGCAGCTTCGCCTTGTACTGGTCGTTCTCGAATGTCTCCATCACGACCTTGTACTTGTCCTGGCTACGGTTGTACTCCGCGATCGCCTCGGTGAACGGCTTGTGAAACGCGTCACCCTCGGTGGCAATCGTCCAGATGGTGATAGTGATGCGATCGTCCTCCGGACGATTTTCCTCGGCGCCGCAACCTGCGAACAGCCCCGCGAACAGCGCGGCCGTAAGCACAAATGCAAGAATCTTACCAAACCTTCTCATAAGCAACTCCTGCCGGACGAACGCGACCCCGCGGTCATCAACATCCGGCTATCAGTATAAAATATTTATTTATAAAATGGAACGCACATTTTTGACTTGTTTTAGCACTTTTTTGACTTCCTTTACGCCAAAACGGCAGAAAATGCATATATACAAAGAGCACGGCAACCCTCGCGAGTTACCGTGCGACTGTGCTGAAGCACGCGGGATTCGAACCCGCGACAACTTGATTAAAAGTCAAGTGCTCTACCACCTGAGCTAGTGCTCCATCTCTTCACACCCTTTTTGGATATGAAAAAATGCCCAGAACCGGAATCGAACCAGTGACACGCGGATTTTCAGT